>JAZOTV010000055.1:0-3097 GCA_045657815.1 Akkermansia sp. | reverse complement strand
CCGTTCCTGTCTGCCGGGGCGGGGTGCATGAAAAAAAGAGGTTCTGTCCCTCCTGTGCTCTGCCGGATATTCTAGTGGTTATTCTAACTCCTTGAATAAGCAGGGCTAACTGGGTTATCTTCTGGCGCAGCGGCTGCTGGTATCAGCAGCCTTGTGTAATTATGAAAATCAGGAATAAACGAATTCTGGCGTTGCTGAGCACCACTGCCCTGGTGGTGGTGGCCGGCACGGTGAGTAGCAAGGCAGATGAAACAACGGATAAGCAGGCGTATCTGGACGGCACGCGGCGCGAGCTGGTAGGTGGTTTTCAGCTGCCGCCGGATACTGTGGGCGTGGTGCGCGAGGCAACACTGGCAAGCGGAACTGGTGCGCTGGCGGTGTTCGATGTGGTGACCACCATTACCGATGCAGCGAACACGGTGGACATGGTGGCAGGCCCATACCAGGCTCCTTTTGTGAACAACAGTGTAGATGAAGTGCCGTATCTGGATGGCATTTCAGATGTGCGCAACATTGTCACTCATATGGAGGGCGGCAGTGTGGGGCAGCTCTGGGGTGCCTATTATTATACAGATGTTCCCAATGGTACAATTACGCACAATGTCACCGGTGGCGTTGTCGGCGCTCTGGTGGGTGGTGCGAATCTGACAGACTCCACCAATATGCGCCCGGGGTACACACCGGGGCAGATTCAGGGTGTGGAAATCAATGTATCCGGTGGTCAGGTGGGGCAGATCCGCGGCGGCAACAGCGCCAGCGAAGGTGGCCTGGCGGCTTCGCAGAACATTGGCTCCGGCGGTATCACCATCAATATCACCGGTGGTGTGGTCGGGCAGGAGGGGCAGCAGGATGCTATTCGCGGCGCCGGTGGTTCGTTCAATGGTGTGGAGGGTAAGGTGAGCATCAATATCTCCGGGGAGAGCAAGGTGCTGGGCGATGTGTATGCCGGCGGTCGCCAGTCCATGGTGGAATCCACGGAAATCAATATCTCCGGCGGTACCATTACCGGCAATGTATATGGCGGCGGCTCCTATGTTGAGAGCAGCGCCGTGGTGAGCGGTGATACGCGCATTCATATTTCCGGCGGCACCATCAATGGTGATGTGTTCGGCGGCGGCATGAATGACCGGGTGGAGGGCAATACCTTCATCGTTATGTCGGGGGCTTCCTCCGTGGTGAACGGCACCCTGCACGGTGGCTCGAACGCCAGCCTGGCGGCTGCCCGCTCTGTGAGCGGCCTGAAAAGCATCGATTTCGGCACGGCAGATTCGGCATATACCGGCACGGTGAGCCTGGCAGATTTTAACCAGGTGAATGTGAATAACGGCAGTACCACGATAGAGAGCCTGACCCCGGCTGCGAATGGAACCTCTGTGGCGGTGGAGCTGCACGGCACGCTGAATGTCAAGAACGGCACCCTGCATGATCTGGAGAATCTCTCTGTGCTGGGCGGCACCCTGAATGTAGACATGGACGGCTCCAATGCTCCCGCCATTACTGGCAAGAGCCTCACGCTGGCCGGTGGTTCTGTGGTGCATGTCACCAACGCGGAGGACTCCGCTTCCGGTATCTATGTATTTGGCTTTGATGCGGTGGATGATATGGGGGATATCACCCTTACGCTGAATGGTGAGACCGTATCTGCCAGCATGTGGGATATGTCGAATGGTGTTCTGGTCATCAGGGAGCTTACAGCGTCCAATTTGGCGCTCTCCGGTAATCAGAAACTCTTTTACAACGCTTTGCAGACCATGAATGCCGCGGGCGATGCCTCCCCGGAAATCAGGGCCCTGGTGGCTTCCCGCAATGAGGCGGAGGTAAAAGCCCGGCTGGATGCCCTGAGCGGGCATGAGTATGCCACCTCCATGAGCAGCCAGATAGATGGTAACATGGGCCACCTGCGGCGCCTGCGTGCCAGCATGGGGAAGGGGGCTTCCCTGGGGGCGGCCGCGTCTGCGGCTCCGGTCTGCACGGCCAAGGGCGCAGAGATTGGCGCCCCTTATGCCCCGGCAGATATGCGCCGCTGGCGTGTGGGGGCGCAGGGCTTTGTGGATGCGGTTGATATTGATAGTGACCGCCGGGGAGATGGCTACAAGCGCACGGAGGCTGGCGCGCTGCTGGCGGCAGAGTACGATGCGTGCGATGCGCTTACCCTGGGCGGCGCGGTTTCCTATGGCCGCACCAGTCTGCGTACGGCTCATGCCCGCAGCTGCCACGAGGATAACACCCGCATGGATTTATACGGCCTGTATAGCCTGAAGCGCTGGAGCTTTGCATCCTCGCTGGGTGTGGGCCTGCACACGCACCACATGAAGCGCTATGGCACTCGACGCTCGCATGTGGATGGCTGCTCCGTGAACTTCCTGCAGGAGGTGGCTTATGATGTGATGCGCAGGCAGGATAGCAATGTGCAGGTCTATGCCGGTGCAGAAAGTTCCTGGAACAAGATGGAGAGCCTGCGCGAGCACAACGGCGGCTATACCCTGCGCATGCGCAGCCAGGACGCCTGGGCTACGGATGTTTCCGTGGGCTTGCGTTGCAATGTGGCGTTTACTCCGCTGGGGGGTGCTCCTGCCGGTGTCTTTACGGTGCAGACCGGCGCGGTGGGTTCTGTTGGCGCGGTGAATCCTGCCGCCAGGATGAGCCTGGATGGCTACAGCTACCGCCAGGAGTGCGCCACCCGCGACCGCTGGGGCTGGGAAATCGGCGCCGGTGTGGAGCTGCCGGTGAGCTCCACGCTCTCCTTCTTCGGCACGGTGGAATCCATCATCCGGAGCGATTCCCACTCCGTCGATGGCCAGGTGGGCATGAGAATGGCGTTTTAAGTGAATAATGAATAGTGAATAATGAATAGTGAATAGTGAATAGTGAATAGCCTGGCTCGGCGTCTTGTCTCGGCGTAGGCGAAGCCGAAGACGGAAGCAAGCGAGCGAAGCGAGACGCGAAGACGGCTGAATAGCCTGGCACGGCGTAGCAAGCGAGCGAAGCGAGACGCGAAGACGGCTGAATAGCCTGGCACGGCGTAGCAAGCGAGCGAAGCGAGACGCGAAGACGGCTGAATAGCCTGGCACGGCGTAGCAAGCGAGCGAAGCGAGAC
>JAZOTV010000054.1:0-5995 GCA_045657815.1 Akkermansia sp. | reverse complement strand
CGGCATACCGCGCCACAAAGCGCACCAACTCATTGCACTCGGCTTCGTGGAAGAAGTTGACAGCAAGTTCAACGCGCCCATGTAAACAAATCTGAGGCTTGCAAAACCAGAGTTGTACTGAATGTCAGCGCTATTTTGCTGGATTCAATGAATTATCTCATATTACCAAATTTATTTCCGTCGTTCTCTATGTCACGCTCCTTCATCTGCTTCAGCACACTTCTCGCACTACTTTCAGGCACCATCGTCTGCGCCCAGCCGTCACAGTCCATCAACGAAGAGCCAGCGCTCATTCCCACACCGATTCAGGCAGCGTGGAAAGTGAACCAGCCGGGATTCCTGCTGGCCGATGGCATCAAGGTCGATATCGCCACCAGCCACAGCGAGCTGGGGCGCGCCGCTATCCGCGCGCTCATGGCCGCAGGTCTGGAGATTCTTCCCGAAGAGATGGAGGGCGAGCTCCAGGTGCAGATTAACGCAAACCTCCACCCGGAGCAGTATACGCTGCAGGTCACACCGCAGGGTATCAGCATTGAGGTCGGCAGCGAGACTGCCTTATTTGCCGCGGCCCAGACTCTGGCACAGGCAGTGGTGAAGGATACCGACGGACAGCCGGCAATACCCGGCATGTGGGTGAAGGACGGTCCCCAGCTTGAACACCGCGGCATCATGCTGGATTGCAGCCGTCATCCCATCAGCGTATCCGATATCAAGCGTATCCTGAACCTCATGGCACGCTATAAGCTCAACCGCCTGCACTGGCACCTCACCGATGACCAGGGCTGGCGCATTGAGATTAAAAAATACCCCTTGCTCACCGAAATCGGCAGCAAGCGCAAAGGTACAGCCTGCTGGATTGACCAGAAAAAAGTAGACAACACTCCCGTGGAGTTCTTCTACACGCAGGACGATATCCGCAACGTAGTGGCGCACGCCCACAGCCTGGGCATCATCGTCATTCCCGAAATCGAGATTCCCGGCCACGCCAGTGCCGCCGTGGCAGCCTACCCGCAGCTCGGCAACCAGGATTGCCCCGGTTTTGCCCCCGAAGTCATCACTGGCTGGGGCGTGTTCACCCATGTGATGGGGCCGAATGCCTTTGCCTTCCAATTCATCGAAGACGTGCTTGCCGAGGTCTGCGATCTGTTCCCCCGCGCGCCCTACATCCACATCGGCGGCGATGAAGTGCCCCGCGACCAATGGAAGGAGAGCCCCGCCGCACAGGCTTTCATGAAGCAGCACGGCATGAAGCGCGAAAGCGAAATCCAGGACTACTTCACCCACTTCTGCGCCCAGGTGCTCCGCAAGCATGGCCGGCGCATGGTGGGCTGGGATGAAATTATGTGCGCCCCGCAGCTCCCGCAGGATGCGGTGGTGATGGCCTGGCGCGGCATGGACCACGCCCGAATCGCCGCCCGCCGCGGGCACGAGCTCATCCTCTGCCCCATTCACGCCTTCTACTTCAATTTCCCGCAGAAAACCAATGAGGGCGATCCCTTTTACACCGGGCTCACCGGCTTCGACCACATCGACTGGAAACACGTGCTCACCTTTGACACCACCGTGCCCGGCAACAAGGTCATCGGCATGCAGGCCAACCTGTGGAGCGAGTGCATCCCGAACATGAAGAAACTGGAATACATGCTGGTGCCCCGCATCTGCGCACTGGCAGAAAAAGCCTGGCGCTATGGCCTGCCTGTCTTCCCCGAGGAATTCTCCACCCGTCTCGAAGCCCAGATTCCCTACTTCGATTCCCTGCAGCTCAATTTCCGCCAGGAGGACAACTCCCCTCGCAACCCGTAAGCTGGCTTCTCAGAATTCCGTCAATAACTGCAAGAAAAAACACCCCTGCGGCCAATCCGGCGCAGGGGTGTTTTTGTGAATCGGGAAAAATCCGCTTTAATAAGCGCGGGCCCAGAGCACGCGTCGGGTGGTGGGGCGGCCGGTGAGGATGCAGGGAGCAGCCTCGGCAGCGCAGCCCATCTCGCCCTGCGGAATGCAGCGGATGGAGATACGCAGGCTCTTGGCCAGGGTCTCCTCCTCCTCGGGGGTGCCGTCCCAGGGGCAGAGCAGCCAGTCGGCATCACCCTCGCCGCTGAAGTTGGCCTTCAGCTCATCCAGGCTGGCGCAGGGGCGGATGTGGCTATCGCGGAAATCGCGCTGGCGCTGCAGCAGGGTGTTCTGAATATCCTCCAGCAGGGAAACGGCGTTCTCCACAAACTCTGCCTCGGAGATAAAGCTCTTCTCGTTGCTGGCCTGGTCGCGGCGGCAGAGGCAGACAGAGCCTTTCTCCAGGTCGCGCGGCCCGATTTCAACACGAACAGGTACACCCTTCTTGATCCAGTCCCACTTCTTGGTTCCGCCGTTGATATCGCGGGTATCCACCTGCACACGCAGGGGCATGCCGTGGAAACTCATGGCGCTGAGCTTATCAGCCAGGGCCTGGCAGTGGGCAATAATGGCCTCCTTCGTATCAGCCTTGGGCGTTACGGGGATAATCACAATCTGCTTCGGGGCCACGCGGGGCGGGCACACAAGACCATCATCATCGGAATGAGCCATGATAAGCGTACCAATCATGCGGGTGGAAACACCCCAGGAAGTGGTCCAGGCATACTGGCGTTCATTGTTGCGGCCGGCAAAGGAAATGTTCTGAGCCTTGGCGAAGTTCTGCCCCAGGAAGTGAGAGGTACCGGCCTGAATAGCCTTGCGGTCCTGCACCATGGCTTCCACGGTGAAGGTGCGCACCGCGCCGGGGATGCGCTCGTGCTCGGTCTTCTCGCCGGGAATCACATCCACAGCCAGCACATCGCGCTGGAATTCCTCATACACCTTGTGCATGAGAGCTGTCTCTTCCTCAGCCTCCTCGCGGGTTTCGTGAGCAGTATGACCTTCCTGCCACAGGAATTCAGCCGTGCGCAGGAAGATACGAGGACGCATTTCCCAGCGCATCACATTGCACCACTGGTTCACCTTGATGGGCAGCTCGCGGTAGGACTCCAGCCAGCGGGAGAACGCTGCGCCAATCACCGTTTCAGAAGTGGGGCGGATTACGTACTTATCCGTAAGCTCGCCGGAAGGAATCATGCGGGTTTTGCCGGTTTCGGGGTCTTTCACAGCCTCCAGGCGGTGGTGAGTCACCACGGCGCATTCGGTGGCAAAGCCTTCTGCGTGTTCGGCCTCTTTCTCCAGGTAGGAGACGGGGATAAGCATGGGGAAATAGGCATTTGTGTGCCCGGTGCGCTTAAAGTCGGCATCGAGCTGCTGCTGAATAAGTTCCCAGATAGCGTAACCCCAGGGTTTGATGACCATGCAGCCACGGACCTCGGAATTTTCGGCGAGGTCGGCTGCCTTGATAACCTGCTGGTACCACTCGGGAAAATCCTGTGCGCGGGTGGGCGAAATAGCGTTCTGTTGAGCCATGGCGTGAATTGTATGGATTATGGTTAAAATGTCAATGAAAATCAGTACTTGCTCTCGCGGTATAATTTATGGTTGAGCACCGCCAGCAGAATCATGAAGATGGTGAGCAGCCACATCCCCATCGAGCCGAAAGCCAGCGCAAACACCACCGCAGCCCCCAGGCTGATGGCATGCATCTGCGGGCGGGACTTCATGAGCCCCTGCATAATCTGCCCGCCATCCAGCGGGAATATCGGCAGCAGGTTCAGCAAGGTCCACCAGCAGCTCACCTCAATCAGGAAACAGAACAGCGCTATCACCAGCGGAGAACACCCGGGCAGCTCCACCGCTGGCATAATCCCCAGGGCTGAATACGCCGCTATCAGGGTGCCCATGGTGAAATCTCCCACATACAAACAGAGCAGCCCATACGCCAGCACCCCCACCAGCAGGGAGGAAAGCGGCCCGGCGGCGGTCATCACCACACCCTGCATGCGGGTGAGCCGCGCTGTCTCATTCGTGCAATCGCCACCCAGCCAGGCCAGATACACACAGGGATACCCACCGCCCAGCCTGCGCCCCACCAGGGCATGCCCCATCTCGTGCGCCAGCAGAACCACAAAGGCTGATACAATGAAAAGCAGCGATAACATAAGCTCCAGTGCACTCGCGGCAAAAAATGCCCGACCCAGTATAGCCAGAGTCAGCCAGAGCGTGGGGTGAATACTGACCTGCACCCCGAATAATGAGAAACGAATCATCGTCTGCCATTCTATGTCTGCCCACCGTCTGCTTGCAAGCCCGCAGGCAGGCATACCCCGCATCATGACAAGGAAATTTATAGCCGCACAGTCTGTTTTCGTGCTTGCAGATTGCTTAAGAATTGTGTAATATATTGTCAATTCATGGAAGTCGAATACACAGAGGACGATATTCAAACATTGGACTGGCGCGAGCACATCCGCCTGCGCCCGGGCATGTACATTGGCAAGCTGGGCGACGGCAGCATGCCGGACGATGGCTTGTACGTTCTGCTTAAGGAAGTCGTGGACAACTCGATTGACGAGTTTGTGATGGGTATCGGCAAGAAAATCATGGTCAGCATCAGCAAGGAAGGCCTGTGTGAAGTGCGAGACTTCGGCCGCGGTATTCCGCTGGGCAAACTCTACGAATGCGCCGCAAAAATCAACACCGGCGGCAAGTACGATGGCGAGGCCTTCAAGAAATCCGTGGGTCTGAACGGCGTGGGTATCAAGGCTGTGAATGCCCTCTCCGAAAGCTTTGAAATCCAGGCCTATCGCGAGGGCCAGACCCGCCGCATCCAGTTCCGGGCCGGAGAAATGATAGAAGGCAGCGATATCACCGAAACCACCGACCAGCCGGACGGCACCCGCGTGGCTTTCATGGTAGATCGCAGCATCTTTGCGGCAGATGCCGCCTACAACCTGCAGTTTGTAGAGCGCATGTGCCGCTACTACTGCTACCTGAACACCGGCCTCACTATCAACCTGAACGGCCGCAACCTTTCCTCGAAGAATGGTCTGCTCGACCTGCTGAAAGAGGAGATGAAAGAGGAGCCCATTTACGCGCCCATCCACATTTCCGGCCCGGATATCGAGATTGCCATCACCCACGGCGATGAATACGGCGAGGAATACTACTCTTTCGTGAACGGCCAGCACACCACCATGGGCGGCACCCACCAGGCAGCCTTCCGCGAGGCCATTGTCAAAACGCTTCAGGGCTATTTCAAGAAGAGTTACGAAGGCTCCGATATCCGCAATGGCATTCAGGCCGCCATCAGCATCAAAGTCATCGAGCCCGTGTTCGAATCCCAGACCAAGACCAAGCTGGGCAGCAACACCATGGGCCCCGGCAAGGAGACTATCCGCACCTTTGTGCTCAACTTCCTGGCCCGCGAGCTGGATAACTACCTGCACCGCCATCCCGAAATCGGTGAGGCAATGGAGGAGAAAATCAAGGAAAGCGAGAAAACCCGCAAGGAAGTGGCCGGCGTGACCGGCAAGGTAGCCAAGGAACGTGCCAAGAAAGCCAAGATTCACACCCGCAAGCTGCGCGACTGCCGCGTGCACTATGACACCAAGCACAAGCGCGCGAAGGACACCATGCTCTTCATCACCGAGGGTGACTCCGCCTCCGGTTCCATCACCACCGCACGCGATGCCGAAACCCAGGCCGTATTCTCCCTGCGCGGCAAGCCGGCAAACAGTTTCGGCATGAACCGTGCGGCGCTGTTCGAGGAGAAGCGCAACGAGGAGCTGGACTTCCTGCACCTGGCGCTGAACATCGACCGCAGCATGGAAGACCTGCGCTACAACAAGGTCATCATCGCCACTGATGCCGATGTGGACGGCATGCACATCCGCCTGCTGCTGCTCACCTTCTTTATTCAGTACTTCCCGGATCTCATCCGCGAAGGGCACCTCTTCATCCTGCAGACCCCCCTCTTCCGCGTGCGCAACAAGCAGAAAACCATCTACTGCTACTCGGAGGCCGAACGCGACCGCGCCGTGAAGCAGCTGGGCCGCAACCCCGAAATCACCCGATTCAAGGGTCTGGGTGAAATCTCACC
>JAZOTV010000053.1:0-3142 GCA_045657815.1 Akkermansia sp. | reverse complement strand
CCCTGTTTTGCCCGGCAGATGCTGACCGCAGCACTCGATAAGCCCGTGAATGAATACCCCGTAGAATAACCACCCCCTATGTAGCAAAAGAGACTGAGATACACCCGCCCGATGACGAAACGAGAGCGCTTCGTCCTGCGCCGCCAGCTTGAGGAACAGGCCGAAGGGGCGCGGCGGAAAGAAGCAACCATAGCGGCCTACCTGGATAGCATCCGGCAGCGGGCATGGAGCGTGCAGAGCGACGATGAAATCCGAGCCTTATGCCGCGAGGTGTGGAGCAGACGACACTACTGCTCCGCAGCCATCAGCCTGACCAACCAGATTCTGAAAGAACGCCGCGAAAGAAACGAGCTTACTCTATATTAACGCAAGCGAGCCAAAGGCTCATGAAACTTTCAAATTGCCCATTGTTCATCGTCCCTTGTACATCTAATAGGATTGATAATCGTTCCAATCTGTGCTAATATACGGCCATGACAACAGCCTCTGTATCTGGTCTTGTGCATTCGGTAGAATCCTGCGGCACGGTCGATGGGCCGGGCATCCGTTTCATTGTGTTTCTGGCGGGGTGCAGCCTGCGCTGCCAGTATTGCCACAACCCGGATACTTCATTCAAGCGCCGGGGCAAAGAACGCACGGTGGAGGATGTGCTGGAGGAAATCAGCCGCTATGCCACTTTCCTCAAAAATGCCAAAGGCGGTGTGACCATCAGCGGTGGCGACCCGCTTTTCCAGCCGGATTTCACGCGTGCCCTGCTGCGCGGCTGCAAGGAAATGGGGCTGCACACCTGTCTGGATACCTCCGGCCACCTGGGCTGCAATGCGGATGACGCCATGCTGGCAGATACCGACCTGGTGCTGCTGGATATCAAAGCCTGGAACCCGGAGCAATACAAGCTGGTCACCGGGCAGAACCTGCAACCCACGCTCGATTTTGCCGAGAAACTGGCGAAGCGAGGCACCCCCATGTGGCTGCGCTATGTGCTGGTGCCGGGGCTCACTGACCAGCTGGATGACATCACCGCCCTGGCCCGCTATGCCGCCGGCCTCGGCAATGTGCAGCGGGTGGATGTGCTGCCCTTCCACCAGATGGGCAAGTTCAAGTGGGGCGAACTGGGGCTCGATTATCCGCTCATGGAACTGGAACCGCCCGCCCAGGAACTCACCAATGAGGTGCGCAGCATCTTCCGCACCCACGGCTTCGCCGACTGCACACACTGATTGGAGTGATTAATGATTAGTGATTAGTAAAAAATTCCGCGGGCTTTAGCCCGTCTGAATTCCAATTAATCATTAATCACTAATCCTTAATCATTTCACAACATGAGCTGGTAGTCTACCACATCCAGCAGGCGGTTGAACTTGCAGCCCACCTGGGTGAAGTGCGAAACCTTCCGGAAGCCGTGCTGCTGATGAAAGGTACAGCTCTTCTCATTTTCCTGGGTTATGCAGGCAATGAGCACGCGACAGCCTGCGTGGCGGCATTCCTGCACCAATTGCTCCAGCAGTCTGTGGCCTATACCCTTTCCGCAGCTCTCCGGCGCCAGATAAATGGAGATTTCCCAGGTGCCGGCATAGGCGGCGCGCTCCTTCCAGGCGTGCGCATAGGCGTATCCCCGCACCTGCCCGGCTTCCTCCCACACCAGAAAGGGATAGGCAGCTGCAGTCTGCTCAATTCTGGCGCGCATATCTGCCACGCTCAGTGGCTTGGATTCAAAGGAAATCGTGGTTTCCTGAATATAGTAATTATATATCCCGGCCAGGGCCGCGGCATCGTCTGTACAGACTGGTCGTATCATGTTGTTTCCCTCCTATTTCCGACAAGCGAAAAGCCCGAGGCGTTAACCTCGGGCTTTTCTGAGCATCCCCACGCGGATTCGAACCGCGGTTCTATGACTGAGAATCATATGTCCTAACCCCTAGACGATGGGGACTTTCTTATGATGCTCGCAGCGTGGCTGCGGGCACATTATACACACACCGCCCCCTCGAGTCAAGACATAAATCGTACTTTTTCGCATTTTTCAGGAAAAAATTTAGCTCAACCGGGCAAATTGGAGGTGCATCCAGTCAAAATTCCGTTCTCTTCCCAGCGAAACAGCCCCGTGACTCTCCCAGATCTGCCACCATTTCTCGCAATCCGGGTGAGAAAGCGTGGCCCTGGGAGATTTAAGCGCGTAGGCATTGGTACGCGGTGCAAAATCCAGCGCAATGCCCCAGGCATGCATGGAAAGAGCCGTGCCGGTGGCTGTGGGGCGGTTGTTGTAGCAGCCGCCGTATATATCCAGTCCCAGGCGGTGAATTTCCTCCAATCCATAGTGAGCCAGCACCTCTGCAAAAGCCTGATTTACATGAGCTGCAACGCGTTTGTGCACCCGAATGCTACGCACAGGTTTATCCTCATAATACAGCTGGTAGGCGGGAATGATGCTCAGCAGATTCGACTCACACCCGGCAGCCCCGAAGCAACTACTGCCGCTGCGCACCTCTGCCTGCGTGGGCCAGCGCGGAATCTGCCGCAGCCCGAGCGCAGAAGATATGGCCCCCAAGGTCTCCGGCCCCATAATGCCATCTGCCGCAATGCCCAGGTGCTGCTGTATATGGCGGATTGTTGTTTTCATCGGGCAGAATCGGCCTGGTGTTCAATGATAGAAAGGCGGGTGTCCATGGCGCGCAGAATCTCCACCGTCTGGGCAGCGGTTGTGGCCTGGTCGCGGGCCAGTTGGCGGAAATCATTATACACAAAGCACACCAGGGCAAAGCCGCCAAAGGTGATAATCTCCCGCGTGTATTCGCGGGCCAGGGTAAGATAGTCGCGGAAAGGCTTGCACATGCCTGTTGTATACCCCGCACACCTGCCCTGCGCAAGACTATAAAGAAACCCGGAACAGCGTTGCACGGGGCAACTCTGTTCCGGGTGAAATATTCAGCTTACCGCTCAGATACCGGCAGGCACTACTGCAGGGGCAGCAGGAGCAGCAGGGGCTGCTGCAGGAGTCGGCTGCGGGTTGGTGGTGGGCGGTGCCTCAGGCGGCGTGTAAGTGTAGTACACCTGGCCATCCACGCTGGCGTGGTACTGACCACCGGGCACAATGCTGATACCCAGAGTCTTGCCGGCGTAGTTGGCGGGAGGATTCACCTTG
>JAZOTV010000052.1:0-29651 GCA_045657815.1 Akkermansia sp. | reverse complement strand
CCTTGGCTCACAGAACGACATGGCTACGATCCGACTTGGCTGAGAAGGCTGCCGCCGAGCAGCAGGCCTGATAAGCCCGGAAAGCTGATTTTTTTCCGCCACGCCCGCAGCATTCATTCCCGCGGGCGTGTTTTTTTGCCGCGCTGTTGTGCAGCTCGACAAGAGCAGCAATAAATAGTTGGGGGCTGTTGAAGGTTGCGGCTAAGAACTTGGGATTTGGTGGGGATATCATCATCTCTGAGCCCGTCCCAGGCGGACGAAGTTTCGCTGCACCCCTTGTTTCGGCGAAGTATGCAGCCCGAATGGGCTGACACGAAGCCGGAGCAAGGGTAAAGTTTCGCTGAGCATCTGCGAAATTTCACTGAGGGCTATGGCCCGAAGTTTCGCAGCCAATGCCACGAGTGGCATTGGCCTTTATCATGAGATATGAATCAGTTCCCGCTGCTACCGCAGCGAAGAAAATAATGAGTATTCATTTCTCGCCCGAGGGCTCGTCAGTGAAATCGGTAGTCTTGCGACTACCGGCGAAACTTCGCCGCCGCTCAACGAAACCTCGCCCCCTGACAGGGGCTCGACGAAACTTTGCTGCATACGCAGCTCAGAGAGAGTCAAACTCCAATTTGGCGCAGCATTCTTTGGGACACATGTGACCAGATACCGGAAGCCAGCTCATTTATCCGAGGCCGGAGCTTTCTTCATCAGGAATTTCTTCACCGATGCAAGCTGCATTTCCTCGGCATACTGCAGCGCAAGGTTCAAATCCCCTGTGCCGCGCACCACGTGATTGAGCATGGTGTAATTGCGGGCTTCCACCGCTGCGCGGATACCGGCATCCAGGCTCATCATGGGGTTGAGCGCCATGAGTTCCATGGCCCGCCGGGGCTGGTTTGCCTCCACCGCCTGCACCAGGGCTCCCGCCTTCTGCTGCGGGTTATGCTGCACATAGGTATACACGCCGTATATGGCACCGGCAAAGCAGAGCATGTTCAGAAACGCGACCAGCGCACCGCTGCCCTCAATGGGTTCGCGGGTAGTGGAACGGATGGCATCCCACACCATCTTCTGCAGGAAACTGATACCCAGCAGCGAAGCCAGCAGGCCCAGAATGCCGGATTTCTGCCCTTCCTTGCTGCTTCCCCGCAGAATGGTGAGCAACAGACCGATGAGCAGCAGAATGGAACAGAGCTGGTAAAGCATATCGGCCACCAGACGGGTGATGCCCGCCATCAGCACGATGAACCACCCGCGCTCCGGGTTGCAGCGGCGGGCCATCACCAGCGCATACAGCACTGGCCCGCCCACCATGCAGCCGGCCACCCACAGGCGGGATTCCAGATACGGCAGCATATCATCACCCCGGTAGCCCATGTAGAGCAGCCAGGCAAGCCCCGCCCAGCATACAAGCGACACGGGCGCCGAAAGGTAGATATCCCCCAGGCCATTGTGCAGTTTCACCTTGTTTGCGGTGCAGACGAACAGGCCGATGATGCCCAGCACCGTCAGGTTGCCGGCAGCCACCCATACCTGGCGGTAGAAATCATGCTGCACAACCTCCGGCAGGGGAGTAGCTTCCACCGCTGCCCACACAGGACAGCACAGACCCAGCAGCAACACAAGGAGCAAACGGATATTCATGACAATAGCGGGGAAATAATCGTTGGGTGAGTATAATCATGTAATTACCCCCACGTCAAGATGTGAGACTGCCATGCCTGCAATTCATGCCAGGATACAAGAGAACGGGAAGAGCTAAGCACAAAAATCAACAAAAAAGCGTCGAAAACAATTTTCCTGTTTGCATGGGCTGGCAAATATGCTAGAATAGCGGGGTTGCAATGAAAACTATTGACCGATACATTCTCAAGCAACTCATCTCCGTGACTTTCCTGGGGGTGCTGTCGCTGACCATGCTCCTGCTGCTGGGTCAGCTTTTCAAGGAATTGCACGCCCTGCTGGTGGAAAGCGGTGCACCGCCCACCATCGTTATTGATTTCATACTGCAGGTGATTCCCTTCTCCCTCACCTTCTCTATCCCGTGGGGATTCCTGACAGCTGTGCTCCTGGTGTACGGTCGCCTGGCTGCAGATAACGAGCTGACCTCCATGCGCATGGCTGGGTTGAGCCTGTGGCGGCTCAGCATGCCAGCCATCGGTCTGGGTGTTGCGCTGTCCGCCCTCTGCTACTACATCAATATCGAGGTAGCCCCCAAAGGCAAGAACGCCATGAGCGATCTGGTCATGCGCGCCGCCATGGATAATCCCCGCAATCTGCTCAACTCCGGTCAGACTGTCACCAAACTGGACAAGGTGCAGCTCTACATCGAACACCGCGAGGGTGACGAACTGAAGGGGTTGCACGTATACCCCATAGACAAAGGCGCCGGCATGGGTTCCGACTTTGATGCCATCCATGCAGAAAGCGCCGTCATCGGCGAATTTGATCTCAAGACCCGCCTGCTTCAGCTCACCCTGAAGAATGCACGCATTGAGCGTTCCGGTGCATCACTCACGGACATGGCCGCCATTGGAGTCATGCCGCTGCGCATTCACATTCCCATCCGCGACCAGCGCAAGCTCAAACCCAACCGCTTTACCAACAGCGAAATCAACTATGTGCTCGACCACATTAAAACCACGCTGCAGCTGGACATGAAGAAACTGGAGCTTTACGAGGACAACGCCACCGTGAACCCCAGTTTCCCCTGCGCAGACCTGCTCTGGGCAGAGGTGCGCAAGGATGTAAACTACTACAACGCCATGAAGCAAAAGAAGAACGTGCTGGCTTTCCAGACTGAAGGGGTGCAGCGCGCCTCCTTTGCCTGCGCCTGCATTGTATTCTCTCTCATCGGCGTGCCGCTGGCCATTACTGCCCGCCGCAAGGATACCTCCACAGGTTTTGCCCTTGGCATCATTGTGGCAGCGGTATATTTTGTAGCCCTTGTCTTCTGCGAACTCTCCCGCAAATCCAGCGGCATTACTCCCTACATCGTGCTCTGGCTGCCCAATGTCATCTGTGCAGCCTACGCCATCTGGCAGCACCAGAAGGCCAAGTTCCGCGGGTAATACCCCGCCCCCACCTTTTCCACCAGAAAGCCACCGGGGTTCCGGTGCCTTTCTGGTAAATTCTGTTTTCAGGAGCAGACAAGCCGCTCTCCCCACATTATTCAGTCCAGCTTGTGACCGGAGCGGGCTTCGTAGTCGCGGCGCTGGTCATCGCCCATGGGACCTACGGCAAAATAGCTGGCGGCGGGGTGATTGAACAGCAGCGCGCAGACAGAAGCCACCGGCTGCATCATGGCGCTCTCTGTAAGCGTGGCTCCGGTCAGCTCGGTTGCGTTCAGCAACTCAAACACCGTTTCCTTCTCGCGGTGGTCAGGCTGGCTGGGATAACCACAGGCCGGGCGAATCAGGGAGCTGCCCGCCGCCGGCCAGAGTGACTCGATGCATTCCTGCGAGCATTCAGCCAGAGCCTCGGCCAGCATGCTGCAAAGAGCCGCGCAAAGCAGGGTCCGGTACGTATCGCCCGCAGCATTCAGGTCAGCAGCCCAGGCATCTCCACCGGTAATGGAAAGCTGCAGCGCCCCCACATAACCGCCCTGCCCCTGCGGCGCCACAAAATCTGCCAGAGCGCGGCGCGGCCGCTCGCTCTGCTTCTGCTGGCGCAGCGTGTGCAGCACGGTGCCATTCTCCAGCACCACATCATCCTGCACGCGGGCGGCAGGCCAGATACCGAACACCGCGCGAGCGTGCAGTTTCTCCTGCGCCTGCTGCAGCATCTCCCGGGCATCGGCCAGCAGCTTCTCCATCTCGGCCACCTTGGCAGCCGGGGCATCAGCATGCGGCGCCTGACGGGCGGGATTCCACACATCCTGCATCTCAAAATAGCGCAGGAGAATACTCCAATCGGCCTTCTGCTCCAGCTGCTGCCAGCTCAGCTCAAAATCCGGTTGCCGGTGGCAGCACTTGCAGCCGCGCACCACACCGGCGGTGAACACCCCCGTGCGCAAAGGTCTCGGCTGCGGCTGGGCTGCCCAGTCTATGGCAAGAGCATGAGTGCGGGCATCCTCCAGGCTGAACAGGGGCACGTCCTTCTGCTCAAACTCGCGGCAAAGACGGGCCTGTTCGGCCTTGTGGGCAGCAATATACTCCGCCTTACCCGGGCCTACCAGCGCAGCAGCTGCTGGAACGATGGTGGAGGCATCGGAGGTCTGCACCACCACGCCAGAAGGATAATGAGGGGCCAGTTTCAGCGCTGTATGCAGGGTACCAGTTGTGGCACCTCCCACCAGCAGCGGAATATCCAGCCCCCCGGCCTCCAGGGCTGCCGCCACTTTAGCCATTTCGGCCAGAGAGGGCGTAATCAGGCCGGAAAGAGCCACTAAATCTGCCTTTTCACGGAGGGCCGCAGCCACAATATCCTCGCAGGGGACCATCACCCCCAGATCAACCACGCGGAAACCATTGCAGGCCAGCACCACGCCCACGATATTCTTGCCGATATCGTGCACATCTCCCTTCACCGTGGCCAGCACCACGGTACCGGCAGAGCTGCTGCCATCCTGAGCAGATTCCAACAGGGGAGTAAGCACTGCCACGCTCTGTTTCATCACGCGGGCGCTCTTCACCACCTGCGGCAGGAACATCTGACCGGCGCCGAAACGCTCGCCCACCTGCTTCATGCCATCCATGAGCGGGCCTTCTATGACCGCCAGCGGTGATCCGCACTGCTCCAGCGCCTCGCGGGTGTCGGCCTCCACAAATTCCGTAATACCATGCACCAGGGCATGTGCCAGACGCTCCTGCACGGTACCCTTGCGCCAATCGGCCGGGGCGGCGGCAGCCTTGGCCGGGGCGGTGGTCTTTTCCTTGTTGGCCGCCAGCTCCTGCGCATAGGAAATCAGGCATTCGGTGGCATCCTCCGCGCTGTTGAGCAGCACAGCCTCCACCAGCTTGCGGCGATGCGCCGGCACATTGGCATAATCATCCATGAGCGCCGCATTCACAATGCAGATATCCAGCCCCTGCTGCGAGGCATGATGCAGGAAGGCCGAGTGCATGGCCTCGCGCACCGGATTAATGCCACGGAACGAGAAGGAAACATTCGAGATACCGCCGGAGATGTGGCAGTTCGGATGCGCAGAAAAAATCTCGCCGGCAGCCTGGAAGAAATGCAGGGCATGGTTGGCGTGCTCGGCAATGCCAGTGCCCACGGTAAGCACATTCGGGTCGAAGATGATATCTTCCTCCGGGAAACCGACCTTATTCACCAACAGGTCATAGGCGCGGTGGGCAATCGCTATGCGGTCCTCGCGGCCACAAGCCTGACCATTCTCATCAAAACCCATCACAACCACCGCGGCACCGTAGCGGCGCAGCAGTACGGCCTGGCGCAGGAATTCCTCCTCGCCGTTCTTCAGGGAGATGGAGTTCACGATGCCCTTGCCCTGCGTGCAGCGCAGACCGGCCTCAATCACCTCCCAGTTGGAGGAGTCAATCATGAACGGCACGCGGGAAATATCCGGCTCGACCGCCACCAGATTCAGGAAGCGGGTCATGGCCACGGGGCCATCAATCATGCCGTCGTCAAAGCAGAAGTCGAGCACCCTGGCACCCTTCTCCACCTGCTGGCGGGCAATCTCCAGCGCGTTCTCATACTTACCTTCGCGGATAAGGCGGGCAAACTTGGGAGAACCGGCCACGTTGCAGCGCTCACCCACAAAAAGCACGCCCTGGTCACGGTGGTGATTCAGCGGCTCCAGACCGGCCAGGCGCATGGTACCACCGGCGGGACGCGGCGTGATGGCGCGGGGAGCAAAGCCCTGCACAGCCTCGCGAATGGCGGCAATATACTCCGGCGAGGTGCCGCAGCAGCCGCCCACGATATTCAGCAGCCCCTCCTGCGCATATTCCTTCAGGATAGAGGCCATGTGCTCCGCAGTGTGGCCATAGCCGCCGGGGCTGAGCGGGTCGGGCAGCCCGGCATTCGGGTACAGACACACGGCGCAGTCAGCCAGCTCTGCCAGCTTGGCGGCAAAGGGTTTCATGAGGTCAGCGCCCAGGGCGCAGTTGATGCTGATGGCCAGCGGGCGGGCATGGCGCACGCTGTTCCAGAAGGCCTCCACTGTCTGCCCGGAGAGCGTGCGGCCTGCCTTATCCGTGATGGTGAAGCTGATGATGACCGGGGGTAGCTCGCGCTCCTGGCGCAGCTCATCAATGGCAAAGAGGCAGGCCTTGGCGTTCAGCGTATCGAAAATCGTCTCCAGCAGCAGGATATCCACCCCGCCATCTGCCAGTGCGATGACCTGCTCACGATAAGCACGGCGCAGCTGCTCAAAATTGATGGCTCGGTAGCCGGGATCCGTCACCTTGGGGGAGAGTGAAGCCGTCACCGCCATGGGGCCGATGGACCCCGCCACCAGCACGGGACGGTCTGCCGCATCGGCAGCCTCGCGAGCCAGTGCGCAGGCGGCCAGATTCATCTCGCGGGTCAGCGCCGCCAGCCCGGCATCGGCCAGCACTTCATCATAATATTCCTGACCGCGTTCCTCCATGGCGGAGAAATGGAAGAATTCATGCTGCCCCAGCGGTGTGGCAGAGAAAGAGGAAGTAGTGATGATATCTGCCCCGGCGGCCACATAGGCAGCATGAATATCGCGGATAATGCCGGGCTGGGTGAGCACCAGCAAATCGTTGTTGTTCTTCAAATCGCGCGCGGAGTCTGCAAATCGGGAGCCGCGATAATCAGCCTCGGTCAGGTTATGACGCTGCACCATGGTACCACAGGCACCATCCAGAATCAGAATACGTTCGCGCAGGGTTCTGGTCAGGAAATCCTGGCGCTCAGCAACAGATGTCTTCATATCCAATTATACGTAAAAGAAAACTGCCGGTCCGGGTATTCCCTTTCCGGCAGTCGTCTGAAAATTCATCTCCGTCATCAGATGGGAACATCAGCGGCGGGGAGCCGGGTTGCGGTGCCAGGTGATGGCGCCCTTACCCACGGCGTACAGATAAGCAACCATCAGCACACCAATGAAAGCGGCCATGGCAGCAAAAGCCTCACCATTATTCATGACAATATCCTGGAAACCAAGGGCCCAGGGATACAGGAAAATCACCTCCAGGTCGAACACCAGGAACAGAATGGCCACCAGGTAGAACTTGATGGAGAAGAAAGCGGGTGCACCATCGCCCTCCGGCACGTTACCGCATTCGTAGGGCACATCCATGGCGGAGCGCATCTTCGAACGGCGACCAAAAACGATACTCAGGATGATAATCAGACCGGCAAAACCAAAACCGGCAACAAGCTGAATAAGTGCTGAAAAGTATTCCTGTAACATAACGCGGTGCAGATTTTATACCAGCAAACGAACGGCAAGTCAATACAAAACCCGCGGCGTCCTGCCCCGCATGCTCACTTTTGAGAAGTGTCTGACTCAGATTTCATCAACTCCTGCAGCCGGGCATCCCAGGCAGCAGCCTCGCTTTCGTTTTCCTTCGCGTTCTTTCCGTTCCGCAGGATATTGATAAGGCGAGCCATGGCGGGTCTGTAATCCTGCCCTGCCGCCATGCGGAGCATCGACATACCACGCTCCACATCCTTTGCCACGGGCTCACCCAGCAGCAGCATTTCAGCAAAAATATGCTGCGCCAGCGCATCACCCGCCAAAGCCCCCTTCTCATACCAGGCAGCAGAGGCGGAAGCATCCTCCAGATACTTGTAGTAAAGATTTCCCAGAGCCGTGGCCGCCTGGGGCACGGCAGCAGAAGCCTTGACCAGCCACTCCACACCTTCCTGGCGGGTCTCATCGGCCTGTGCCAGCAGACGCCCCAGGCGGTACTGTCCCTCAGCAATGCCGGCATCTGCGGCGATGCGCCAATGTTTCATGGCTTCCTGCACATTTTTCTCTCCCAGCTGCCCCTCATATTGCAGCATCCCCAGAAACACCTCTGCCTCCTTGCTACCCTGAGCCGCCGCCTTCGTGAACCAGTCATACGCCTGCCGGGCATCGGATTCCAGACCATGGCCCCCGGCGTAATAGAGACCACCCAGATCCAGCTGGGCGCGCAGCAGACCACCCTCCGCAGCCTTTCGCAGCCACTGCAGAGCCCCGGCAAAATCAGATTCCGCATTCTCCACATTGGGTTTCAGCAACGCCTGAGCCCTATCATACATCGCCTGGGGTGTTGACGGATTATCGGCATCTTCCTTCTGACAAGCACAAAGCAACAGGGGCACCAGAAGCAGCAGCGAACGTTTCATGCGCGCATTATACCCCCCGGCCAGGCATTTGGCAAGCCACTATCGGCATATATGCTGCTGACTGTTTTTGCGCAAGGCCCATTCCGGCGGCGTCATCACCTCTGCCATGAATACCCATTGCGACAATATAACGACAAGTTTATTCGGGGCAGCAGATGTATCTCAACCGCTGCCCACGGATAAAATGCCTGCCCAATCCATGCGCCCGGAAGATGCCTACGAGCTCATCAAGGCAGAGCTTCTGCTGGATGGCAACGCCCGGCAAAACCTGGCCACCTTCTGCCAGACCTGGGATGACGAGCAGGTCCACAAGCTGATGGATCTGAGCATCAGCAAGAACATGATTGACAAGGATGAATATCCCCAGTGCGCCGAGCTGGAAATGCGCTGCGTCAGCATGATTGCGCATCTCTGGAACGCCCCGGCGGATGCAAAGCCCATCGGCTGCTCCACCATCGGCAGCAGTGAGGCCTGCATGCTGGGCGGCATGGCTGCCCTGCGCCGTTGGCGCGCCCGCCGCAAAGCCGCCGGAAAACCCTGCGACAAACCGAATCTGGTGTGCGGGCCGGTGCAGATCTGCTGGCACAAATTCTGCCGCTACTGGGATGTGGAAATCCGCGAGATTCCCATGAGCCCGGGGCATTTCTGCATGACCGAGGAAGAAGTACTCAAGCGGGTGGATGAAAACACCATCTGCGTGGTGCCTACCTTCGGCGTGACCTACACCGGACAGTATGAATTCCCGGATGAAGTGTGCCGCGTGCTGGATAAGCTGGCAGCCGCCGGCGGCCCGGATGTGGATGTGCACGTGGATGCCGCCAGCGGCGGATTCCTGGCCCCGTTCTGCGCCCCGCACATTCCCTTCGATTTCCGACTCAGGCGCGTGAAGAGCATCAGCTCCAGCGGCCACAAATACGGTCTGGCACCGCTGGGCTGCGGCTGGGTCATCTGGCGTGATGAATCCGAGCTTCCCAAGGATATCACCTTTGCCGTGAACTACCTGGGCGGCAGCATCCCGACCATTGCCATCAACTTCTCCCGCCCCGCCGGCCAGATCATTGCCCAGTACTATGACTTTGTGCGCCTGGGCATGAGCGGCTATAAGGCCATTCACATGGCGGCCTACCACGTGGCCCAGTACCTGGCAAAGGAGATTGCCCAGCTGGGCGAGTTCGAGTTCATTGCCACCGGTGACCCGAAAAAGGATATCCCCGCTGTGTGCTTCTATTTCAAGAACCCGAAAACGGCTGGCTACAATCTCTACGAGCTGTCGGACCGCCTCCGCATGCGCGGCTGGCAGGTGCCCGCCTTCTCGCTGCCGGCAAATGTGCAGGAGATTGTGGTCATGCGCGTGATGGTGCGACAGGGGTTCACCATGGACATGGCCACCCTGCTGATTCAGGATATGAAGCGGGCTATCGTCCACCTGCAGAAGTACAGCTCCGGCAAGAGCATGTGCGAATGCGACGGCATGGCCTTCAAGCATACCTGATGCCGCCAAGCGGTTCAGAGCATATTCTTGCGAGGCCGCAAGCCGCGGGGGTAGCAGGTCGGCTGCTGCTCCCCGCGGCAAAGTTCAAAAGCCTTCTCCGGATTCCCGGGAAACATCCGCAGACACTTCAGCACATGCTCACGCATGGCCAGCGCCGCCTCCAATGCAGCCTCCTCTCCCCCGTACTGCCTGTCAGAAAAATATCGCGTGAAATGTATCTGGTTGCGGCACAATGTGACCCGCCATCCCTGGAAAGAAGTGAATTCGTATGTAAACCGTGTGATATTGCGAATCGTTTTCATGCCGGAGCTCAGCATACACCATTCACCGCATTTTTACCAACCATATTAGGTTGCATTACGCAATAAAACCGTATTTCATTCCACAAGTTAGCAGTATAACAGCCAACAATCATAGAGTCAGCAAAGGCCATCTGCTACAATCAGAGCATCATGAAGCAGAAATCCATAACCTTCCGCTGCACCGCCGGACAGAATGCACGCCTGAGCCACGCACTTGAGCTCGGTACCATCAACCGCACAGATTTCATCACCACTGCACTGGAATGCTTTCTGGCCTATGCAGAGCAATCCCATATACGCAGTAAAAACCTTTTCGAACTTGTGCAGGATATTGATGCCACCGGCGATGGAACACGCTTCGAAGATCAAGCCTGAGCCGCCCGGCAGACCGCCAGCTGGCTTTTGCGTCACACTTTCCATTTTTTTCTTTTCTGTGGGGAAATTTCGGTGTATAACATCGGGAGTTGGTCGGCATTTTCAATAAGTCCGGCACAGCACGTTCCTTTTAATCAATCCAGTTCAGACATATATGAGCAAGTCCTTCCTGCCTGCGCAATACGCGCATCCCTACGAAATTGATGACAAGTACAGCAAATCCGTGGCCTATTTCTGCATGGAATACGCCATTGACAACGTATTCAAGATTTATTCCGGTGGTCTGGGTTACCTGGCCGGCTCTCACATGCGCTCTGCCGGGGCGCTGCGCCAGAATCTGGTGGGTGTAGGCATTCTCTGGTCCTACGGCTACTACAACCAGATCCGCGCGGAGGACGGCTCCATGGCGGTGCAGTACCTGCGCAAGGACTACAGCTTCCTGGAGGACCACAACATCAAGTTCCTCATCCGCATCTGCGGTGCCCCGGTATGGGTGAAGGCCTACTACCTGCGCCCGGAAACCTTCGGCACGGCGCCCATGTTCTTCCTGACCACCGACCTGCCGGAGAATGATGATATTTCCCGCTCCATCACCCAGCGTCTGTATGACTCCAACCCCATGACCCGCATCTCGCAGTACATCGTGCTGGGTCAGGGCGGCGCACGCCTCTTCGAGGAACTGGGAGTGGAACCCGAAATCTACCACATGAACGAGGCACACGCCATCGGCGCCGCCTTCAACATGCTGGCCCGCAACGGCGGCAATGTGGATGAAGTGCGCAAGCGCTTCGTCTTCACCACCCACACCCCGGAAGAAGCCGGCAATGAGAAGATGGATATCAACCTCATGGCCAACTTCTCCTTCTTCGATGGTCTCACCCTGGACCAGGTGCGCTCCATGCTCAAACTCGACCCGAATGAGCAGACTTTCAACTACACCCTGGCCGCCCTGCGCCTCTCACACATGGCCAACGGCGTATCCGCCCTGCACGGCGAAGTCTCCCGCCAGATGTGGCAGGGATACAGCGATATCTGCCCCATCACCCATGTGACCAACGCCCAGAACCGCGATTACTGGCAGGACCCCGAGCTAGCCGAGGCCTACGCCATGGGCGATAAAAAGGCATTCATGCACCGCAAACGCGCCCTGAAGAAAGAGCTCTTCCGCGTGGTGGGCGAGCAGACGGGCCACCTCTTCGACCAGGACACCCTCACCATCGTGTGGGCCCGCCGCTTTGCCGCCTACAAGCGCCCGGCACTCATCACCGAGAACCCGGTCATGTTCGAGCGCATGCTGCAGCGCACCAACCGCCCGGTGCAGATGATCTGGGCAGGCAAGCCCTACCCCACCGACTTCACCGCCGTGGAGATTTTCAACCGTCTGAACAACCTGAGCAAGAAATACCCCCGCTGCGCCGTGCTCACCGGCTACGAACTCGGCCTCAGCCGACTCCTCAAGAACGGCTCCGATATCTGGCTGAACAACCCCGTGGTCACCCGCGAAGCCTCCGGCACCTCCGGAATGAGCGCCACCATGAACGGCTCCCTCTCCGTTTCCACCAATGATGGCTGGGTACGCGAGTTCGCCCGCGACGGCGAGAACTGCTTCATGATTCCCGAGGCAAAGGAAGGCCTGGCCCCCGAAGCCCGCGACCGCTCCGACCGCGACAACTTCTACAGCGTGCTGGAAAGCAAGATTCTGCCCCTCTACTACGATAACCGCGATAAGTGGATGGACATGGTATTCAACGGTCTGCACGATATCTGCCCCGCCTTCGATTCCGACCGCATGGCAGACGAATATTACACCAAGATGTACAACTGCTGATAACAGCAAAATAGAGACAAAGCCCCGCTTCCAGAAAGGAAGCGGGGCTTGGCGTTTTTTGAAATCTGCGCTAATTTTTAGATAAAAAAAACGTTTCAGTTAAGGTCGAGGCTTTTTTCATTAGCTTATCGGGGGGGGGAATCGGACCGTTATTCTCCCAAAATCGGAAGCTCCATTTGGAGGTCAAAGTCTGATTTGAAGAGTCTATCCTGAGTTACTCGATACTTTTCAAACTCGTTTTCAGCGTGCTCCCTGGCAATCTCAGCTGAAATTTTCCCTGCATCCAGCAAAAGCTCTCTATCGTCTGCTTGTAAAATGCGATCTAAATGGCGAGCCCAATCTTCCATAGTCATGGGTATGTGGCGTTTAGCGCGGTTCTCGGCAAGGTCAAGATAGGCACTCACAATACGGCCTAATTCTTCCAATTCATTTTCTTTCAAGTAATTTTTGGCTACAACAACATCTGTCTTTACTATTTTGCCGAGCGGAGCTTTTTCCCAGGTTGTCAGTCCCATGTGCTCCACCTCGGCATCTGCGCGTTCCATAATCAGCTCCGTTGCTGTATGGCCATGGACCGCATAGTGCAGCTTATTCTGTACCTTTGCATAAAAAGCCCGGGTTTCAGGAGACTGAGCATCGTAATCCATACTGGTAGCATAGATATCTGTAATCTTTTGGTAGAAACGACGCTCACTCAAGCGAATCTCGCGAATCTCAGCCAGCAAGTGCTCGAAATAATCATGCCCCAAGAACTTGCCATTTTCCATTCGCTTGCGGTCGAGCACATAGCCACGTATAGCAAAGTCTCTCAGCACCGCTGTAGCCCATTGACGAAAATGCGTAGCACGTTTGCTATTAACTCTGTAACCTACAGCTATGATTACGTCCAAGTTGTAGAACAGCGCTTCTCTACTTACGTTTCGCTCTCCCTCTTTTCGAACCTGTCGGATTTTCCGACAGGTTGCCGTTTCCTCCAATTCCTCATCAGCATAGATGTGTTGAATATGCTCCAGGATATTGGTTCTCGAGCAGCCATACAACGAAGCCATCATCTGCTGAGTCAGCCATACAGTATCATCTTCAAGGCGCACTTCTATACTCTCCGCATCACCTTGCATAGCGAAAATCAGGAACTCTGCTGTACTGTTACGAATCTGTTGTTTCTTTTGCATAGAATAATCAGAAAACATCCGGAAATGAGAGTAGTATGTAACCTTACGATGTGCGCATTGTACTACTTGACCATATTTTTTTCCAGCACAAAATATAATGGAGCCAGTTTAAACTGTAGGACAAATTTGTTTTTACTTGTTAGTACTAAGCCGCTGTGTTACTATTCCGTACTAGAAAGATGTCACCCCTTATAAAAACAGTACTTTCCATGATTTTCTGCATAGGGCCAACGCTTTTGGCAACGCCTTGCGTATCCCAGACCGTTTCGGAAGAAATGAAGATAACCACAATTCAGCAACAGGCAATAGAGGGTGACAAGGAAGCTCAATTCCGACTGGCCGAATGTTATAGAACAGGCAAAGAGTTGGAGCAAGATTGGGAATTGGCGTATCAATGGTATAAAAAATCAGCAGAGCAAGATTATACTCCCGCAATGCATGCCTTATCTGTTTGTTTAATGGACGGGTACGGGACGGAGAAAAAACCGCAAGAAGCTATAAGAATTGTAACAATCTGTGCTGAGAGGGGTTATATAAAATCCATACGCGCTCTCATAGCTGTGTATATGCAAGGGCTTGGAGGAAATGAGAAAAATCCGGATATCGCTAAAAAATGGGCACAGATAGGAGCTGAACTAGGTGACGCGAAGTGCACAAGCACACTCGGAGAAATGATGGTTTCCCCTTCATTTGGCATAAATCAACAAGAGGAAGGAATCAAGTTGTTGAAAAAAGCCGCTGAAGGAGGAGCAAAAAGAGCAGCATATCTACTTGGCGGGATTTTCCTCTATGGTGATTGCGGGCAGACAATAAATTATGTGGAAGCTAGGCACTGGTTATCATTAGCGTCAGAACAAAATCATGCAGATGCTACTTTTTTACTTGCTATAATTTACTATAAAGGTCTTGGGGTAGAACATGATTTGGAAAAATGTGCTCAATTATGCCTCAAATCAGCGCAACTAGGGAACGGAGAAGCTCGACTTACCGTCGCTTTGATGTATGCTAAAGGAGAAGGATTACCAGAAGTACCTGAGCATGCCATTTATTGGGCAAAAAAAGCAGTAGATCAGGGTGAGCCTGGTGCAGAACGCATCTATCAAACGCTTCTTCTCTATTCTTACGAGGGCAACTATATCATCCCTGACACACTACCGGATATAAACATCAATTTACACTAACGCGAAAATTTGGCTTAAACCATAGAAATGAGGTTTAATCAGCAGCCTGACTCCGACACAACGCCCACATAATATTGTTTATAAAACATTTACGCAACAACACACTTTCAATCCCATTAACCACCCTTCTTGCCCCATTGGGCATTTAATACCCCTGAACGGGGGAGCCGGGGGTGGCGGTGACTTCGGGCACGGAGGCCGTGAAATCGGTCACGTTCTTCAAGTAATCATTCCACTCGATGAAGGCCATGGGGCGCTGGGTGGAGATGTGGAGACGGAAACGCTCCACACGGCGCTCGACCGCTTCGAGGATTTCGGCAGGGAGCCCGGCAATGGCCGCAGCTACGGCGTCGAGGTGCTCCACGGCATCGTGGCAGACGAGGGGTAAATCACAGCCAGCGCGCAGGGCAAGTGCAGCGGATTCTGCGGGGGTGTACCGCTTGGCAATGGCGCCCATGCACAGGTCATCAGTGAACACCACGCCCTCGTACCCGAGCTGGTCGCGCAGGAATCCCTGCACCAGCGCCGGGGAGAGCGAGGTGGGCAGTTCGGCATCAATCTCCGGAATGAGCAGGTGCGCAATCATGAGCGAGGGCAGCTCGGGCATGAGCGCCGTAAAGGGCATGGAAGCCGAGGCCAGGAACGAATCCCGCGTGCCGTGCAGCACGGGCAAATCGTGGTGCGGGTCGCATTCCGCTGCCCCCATGCCGGGGAAATGCTTGCCGCAGGTGAGGATACCCCGCCCGAAGGTGGCGCGGTTCCACACCCCGGCGTGAGAAATAACGCTCTGCGTATCATAGCCCCAGCAGCGGCTCGGCAGCGCATTCGCATGCGGCGAGGCCAGGTCCAGCACAGGGGCAAAATTGGTATTCACGCCCAGCGTGTGCAGGCAGGCGGCATTATAACAGGCCGCCTGGCGGATGTGGTGGGAGCTGCCCTTCTGCGCCAGAGCGGCAGCGGAGGGAAGCTGCACGCCGATTTCTGCCGTGCGCACCACGCGGCCGCCCTCCTGGTCGATGGCGATGATGGGTTCATCCGGCCCGGTGGTCAGGCGGCGGAGTTCATCGGTGAGCTCGCGGGTGAGCTCGTAGTCCGCGATATTGCGGGTAAAGAGGATATAGCCCGCAGGCTGCAGACGCGAGAAGAGCTCGCGCTCACGCGGCGTGAGCACAAGCCCTTCTACACCTGCAATAACGGGCAGCATGTTTACTTATCGCCGAAAATGGTGGCGCGGGTGAACATGGGGAATACCGGAATACCACGGCTTTCGATAGCCTCGCGGCCACCTTCCTGGCGGTCAACGAGCACCAGGGCAGCCACTACCTTGCCGCCCTCTGCCTGGATGGCGTCGATAGCCTTGATGGTAGAACCACCGGTGGTGATAACATCGTCCACCACGATGACTTCCTGCCCAGCTTCAAAATTACCTTCAATGCGCTTGCCACGGCCATGGTCCTTAGCCTCCTTGCGCACGGTGAATACCTTGAGCGGCTCCTCAGCCTCCACAGAATACATGCCGATGGCAAGGGAGATGGGGTCGGCACCCATGGTCATGCCACCGATGGAGGTGACACCCGGGAACTTGGGCATAATTTCCTCCTGCACGAGCTCCCAACCCACCTGACCAATCAGGTTAGCGCCACGAGCATCCAGCGCAGTGATACGGCAATCGCAGTACAAATCACTCTCCTTGCCGGAAGCAAGGATGAAATGGCCGGTCTTGATAGACTTGGTAAGCAGAATATTCAGCAGTTCTTTCTTGGCATCTGTCATAACAGGCTCATTCTACCCCCACAGCTGGCAAATTGCAAGTGCGATTTGGCGAGCTGCGTGATTCTTTTCCGAAGCGAGAAACTCAGGACGGTTCGACGAGGCTGGGGTCGCGCATCAAGACAACCTCAGCGCGGGAGACCCGGTCATCTGGTCTGAAATCGAACCGCAGCGCGTGGGTTTCGGTGTTGGTATTCTGCGGGTGCTCAAAATAGAAATACACAAAGGATTCTGTGCCGTCTGCATTGTGCAGCGTGAGGTGCATGGCGCCGAAATCACGCTCCACCTGGGCCTTGGTGGCAGCCTGCAGCTGCATATCATGCGAAGCCGCCACAGCAGCGTGCCAGCGGCGGTCATCCCGTCCATTCACACAGTAGCCGATGCGCCCCTCGCCGCAATCATCATTGAAATATGGGCGTGAAACGGGGAGCAGCACAGAGCAGGATACGAGAAAAAGCGGTAGTAACAGAGTGATGAACTTCATGGTTGATTCGATTGAGATTGAGAGACGGTTGCGGCGCATTCGCGCCAGTGTTGCGCCTGGGCTGCATCCCTGGGAACCCCGAGCCCCTGCTCATAACAATGCGCCAGGGCCAGCTGGGCCTCGCTGCGATTCTGAGCAGCGGAAAGCTGGTAATAGTGAACAGCCCGGGTCCAGCTCTGCTCCACACCAAGCCCCTGGGCATAGCAATGCCCCAGGGCGCATTGCGCAGCGGCATTTTCCTGCTCTGCCGCCCATCGGTACCAGCGCACCGCTTCGGCATAATCCTGCTCCACCCCGGAACCCAGTTCATACGCACGGCCCACATAATACTGGGCCAGCTCATCCCCCTGCCCGGCAGCCAGCAGGAACCAGCGCACAGCTTCTGCTGCATCCTGAGCCACCCCCTCGCCATGCAGGTAGCACCAGCCCAGGTTATACTGCGCATCGCTCATACCCTGCTCTGCGGCCTGAGAATACCAGTATACCGCAGACACAGCATCACCCACCTCGGCATAGCACACACCCAGCGCACACTGAGCCGCAGCATCCCCGCATTCTGCGGCCTCCAGAAACCAATCTGCCGCCACAGCCAGCTCCTCAGACTCCAACCCGGCCTGGTAGGCCGCCGGGGCATAATAGGAATCTGCCAAAGCATAGCCGGCATCGTACGCGCGGCCATACCAGGTGGCCGCCTGTTCCCAATTCTGCGGCACATGGCAGCCATTCTCATAGGCCACCCCCAGCACAAAACAGGCGTTCGGGCACTCCTCTGCATAAGCCTCCAGCGAGTCTACCGCCTCAGCAGAAACACGCTCCAGGAGACTGAGAGCAAAGGCATAGTCAATCTCCAGCTCCTGAAGATACACCAGAGCCTCCGGCTGCTCATGAGCTACAGAAAGCAGGCACAGCAGAGCATCCTCATGAGAAGCAGCCAGGCTGGCCAGCGCACGCATGGCGCCAGCATCGCGCGTCAGCAGCTGCTCCAGGGAATCGGCAGCCTCCGGGTACAGGCTTGCGCGGTGCACCATCTTCAGCAAGGCGGCAGAATCCGCGCCGCCGGCGGCCTTATCCTCCAACTCCTCCATGGAGGGCGCCTGCACCAGCCAGGCTGCGGTGATACCCAGCGGAACCGCCACCAACAACAGCAACACCTGTGCCCAGGCTCTTCTGGAGCGGCGTAGCTTCTGAGCGGGTTCTGAGGAATCGTGCGGCATAGGCTTTATCGTCCCGTATTCTACTCCTGCCGCCCAGCAGGAGCAAGCAAAAAAGCCCACTGTTTCAGGCGGAATGCTTAAAATGTGGGAAATCAGTTGCCTTTTCGGGGAAATAGTGTATACTTGCCGCGCCATGCTTACCATCAAGAAACTCACCAAAGCACACGCCGGACGCACGCTCTTCTTCGAGACCGAGCTGGTTGTCAACTGGGGCGAGCGCATTGCGCTGGTAGGCCCCAACGGCGCCGGTAAGTCCACCCTGTTTCGTATGATTCGTGGTGATGATACGCCGGATGAAGGCCAGATTGTGATGGATGATTACGCCGTGGTCGGCTACCTGCAGCAGGAGGCCGGCGACCCCACCGACCGCACAGTGCTGGAAATTGCCATGAGCGTGACCCCCGAAATGGGAGACGCTATCCGCACACTGCGCGAATGCGACGCCAGGGGCGACAACTCCAGCGATGAATATGCCCAGGCTATGGACATTTTCATTTCGCACGATGGGTACCAGATTGAACCCAAGGCCAAGAGAATCCTGAAGGGGCTTGCCTTCAAGGATGAGGATTTTCACCGCCCTGCCCGCGAGATGAGCGGTGGCTGGGTGATGCGTGCCCACATGGCCCAGCTGCTGGTGGCAGAGCCGGATCTGCTCATGCTGGACGAGCCGACCAACCACCTGGACCTGATGAGTCTGCTGTGGTTCCAGCGCTATCTGATGAACTACCCCGGCGCCATTTTCATGATTTCGCATGACCGCGATTTCATGGATTCCCTGGTGGAAACCGTATATGATATCGAAAACGGTGAACTGGTGCGCTACACGGGCAACTACACCCGCTTCCTGGAGTTCAAGGAGCAGCGCTACGAGCAGGTGCTGGCCGCCTGGCGCAACCAGCAGCGCGAAATCGCCCACATCGAGGCCTTTGTAGAGCGTTTCCGCTCTGTGGCCTCCAAGGCATCCCAGGTGCAGAGCCGTATCAAGCAGCTGGAGAAGATGCGCCGCATCGAAAAGCCCCGCCAGAGCCGCCGCGTGTTCAAATTCATTTTCCCGCAGCCTCCGCGCAGCATGCAGAAAGTGCTGGAGCTGGAAAAAGTGGGCCAGAGCTATGGCAACAAGCGCATTTACCAGAATCTGGACCTGCTCATCGAGCGCGGCGACCGCATCGTGCTGGTGGGCCCGAACGGTGCCGGTAAATCCACCCTGCTCAAGATTCTGGCCGGCGTCATCCCGATTGATGAAGGCCAGCGCGTGCTGGGCACCACCACCCGTATCGGCTATTTCTCCCAGATGCGTTCGGAAAACCTGACCCCGAATTTCACCGTGCTGGAGGAAATCATGAAGGCAGACCCCGAGCTGCGCGAGGAAGAAGCCCGCGCCGTGCTGGGTTCCTTCATGTTCCGCAAGCTGGATTGCGAGAAGCGAGTGGAAGTGCTCTCCGGTGGTGAGAAATCACGCCTCAGCCTGGTGAAGTTCCTGGTGAACCCGCCCAACCTGCTGCTCATGGACGAGCCGACCACTCACCTTGACCTCATGAGCGTGGAAGCGCTCTCCCAGGCGCTGAAGCGCTACGAAGGCACGCTGGTATTCATTTCGCACGATGTGCACTTCATCCGCTCCCTGGCAGAAAAGACCCTGCACATCTGCCATGGCACAGTAACCCCCTATGCCGGCGGCTATGATTACTATCTGGAGAAGTCCGGGCTGCTGGATAATCCGGATGCGATGAATCAGTAAGTTTCCTGCTTTTCCCAAAGAAGAAAGGCCACGCGGTGTTATTTCGCGTGGCCTTTTTCTTCCGTCAGGACTCAATACCCTGACGGTCATACAGCTCCTTATACAGCGGGCAGGAGGCATAAAGTTCCTCGTGTGTGCCATCGCCCACAATATAGCCCCTGTCAAATACCAGAATTCGGTGCGCGTTGCGGATGGTGCTGAAGCGGTGCGCCACAATGAGAGTGGTGCGCCCCTGTGCCAGTTTATCCAGTTCCTCCTGAATCTCGCGCTCACTCTCTGCATCCAGAGAAGCGGTGGCCTCATCCAGAATCAGGATGGGGGCATCCTTCACGAAAGCGCGGGCAATGGCCACGCGCTGCCGCTGGCCACCGGAAAGCCCCTCCCCGCCCTGGGCAAGCTCCGTATCAATACCCTTCGGCTGAGAGGCCAGGAACTTGGAAACAGCGGCAGAATCCGCAGCGGCCATAATATCCTCATCTGTGGCATTCAGGCGCCCCAGGCGGATATTCTCGCGAATAGACCCGGCAAAAAGCAAAGCCTGCTGCCCCACCAGTGAAAGCTGCTCGCGCAGATCATGGGAGCGCAGCTCGCGGATATCCACGCCATCAATCTCGATAGCACCCTTGCTCACCTCGTAGAAACGCGGAATCAGCGTGGCAAAAGTAGTCTTACCGGCACCACTCGGCCCCACCAGCCCTACAATCTGACCGGCAGGAATGGTCAGGTCCACATCCCGCAGCACCGGTTTCTCCGGGTCATAACCGAAACTCACATTCCGGAAGCGGATTTCGCCACGCACCGCCTGCTCAAACGCTCTGGGATTCTCTGGTTCAGGAATAGTGTTCGGCTCATACAGAATCTCAGCCAGGCGCTTCAGCGCGCCCTGCGCCTCATTAAAACGGTTCCAGGCAGTACCGGCTCGTTTCATGGAGTCGAACGCAAAGAACAAGGCACCGGCAATGGCTATGAAATCCGTGAATCCCATGCCATAGGTGTGTCCCCGCACCAGCAGGAAGGAAAGGGCCAGCGCCGTCACCACCTCCATCACCGGCACCAGGGCCTTCTGGTACTTCACCAGCTTCACATAGTTCGTACAGAAGCGGTTAGACACATTCCTGAAATCGGCTATCTCGGTCTCTTCCATGGCATAGGCGCGGATTTCGCGCTGATTCTCCAGGTTCTGCTGCACCGCCGTATTCAGTTCACCTAATCCCTGCTGGGAGCGAAGCGCCTTGGCAGAAATACGCTTACCGAATACAACAATCGGCCAGGCAGCCAGCGCAATGAACACCAGATTCACCAGGAACAGAATACCCTGCCCGGAGGTCACCAGCAGATACACAAAGGCACCCAGCGCGCAAGCCGCAGTGACCGGCTGCTTAATCAGATCATTCGCAACCGCAGTCAGGATATTCTGCACATTGGTTGTATCTGCGGTAATGCGGCTGATCACATCACCCTTCCGCCGGCTCTCCATGAACGCCACGGGCAATTCCTGCACCCGGGAAAACACTGCCATGCGCAGAGATTCCAGAATGCGGATACCCAGAATATTCACCAGCACGGCATTGCCCCACATAGCAAAACCACGCACAACAAACACCAGCGGCATCATGGCACAGGCCAGCAGCAGCAGATTCTCCCGTGAAAGCTGCTGCAGAGAAGGAATTATCACCAGGAGTTCCGGCATCTCCTCTCCGGCGGTATGAAACACCACCGGAAACACATACTTAATCATCATCGGCACACCCATACCACTGGCAGACGCTGCAATCACGCCCGTGAGCAGCACCAGGACAAACATGCTGATGTGCGGCAGCAGAAATAATTTCTGAAAATATAATATATTCCTCATACGGCAAGTTCCTCCTTCTCACTTTCATTGCTGCTCACCTGCTCATCATACAGATTGCGGTACAGAGCACAGGTTTCATACAGCTCAGCATGTGAACCATCGCCCACAATGCGGCCTTCCTCAAACACCAGAATGCGCTGTGCCATGCGAATGGTGCTGAAACGGTGGGCAATCACAAAGGTGGTATGACCGCGGGCCAGCTCCTCCAGTTCCGCCTGAATTGCGGCCTCACTCTTCATATCCAGCGCAGAGGTGGCTTCATCCAGAATAAGCACCGGGGCATTCTTAAGGAACGCGCGGGCAATGGAAACACGCTGGCGCTGCCCGCCGGAAAGCCCGGAGCCGCCCTCGCCCAGCATGTAATCATAACCGGCCGGCAGCAGTTCGGCAAATTCATCCACCCTGGCCATGCGCGCGGCATCCCGGATTTCAGCCTCACTGGCCCCCTTGCGCCCCACGCGGATATTATCCGCAATGGAAGCTCGGAACAAGGCCGCAAATTGAGATACCAGACCGATATTGCGGGTGCGGTCTGCGCGGGAAATCCGGCGCACATCCACGCCGTCCAGTCTGACACATCCGGCGCATACATCGTAGAACCGGCATACCAGGTTGATGAAAGTGGTCTTGCCGGAGCCACTGGGGCCCACCAGCGCCACCACCTGCCCCGCCGGCACACGCACAGAGATATCCTTCAATACCGTCTTATCCTTGGTGTACCCGAAAGAAACGTGGTCAAACTCAACATCGCCCTTCACCCCATCTGCCATGCAGACCGGCTCTGCAGGCTCCGGTGTCTCATCTCTGGCGTAGAGGATAGCATTCAGACCCTCCACTGCCACCACAAGCATCTGGGTCTGGTTTGCCACCGTTCCAAGGCGCTTGAGGGGGTCATAGCAGAAATAGAAAGCAGAGGCAATAGCCGTGAACTGCTCCAGCGTGAGACCATCGCTGCACCCGCGATACAGGGAATACGCCAGCGCAAGGGAGGTCACAATCTCAATGGCCGGCGTCACACTCTGCCGCCAGGCTCCCATCCGGATGAGCTTATCATTGAAATCCCGGATCTGGCTGCGCAGCAGCGACTCCCGGTGCTTCTCAAGATTAAAGGCGCGAACCTCCCGCTGGGCAGAAAGCGTTTCCTCCACAGTGGCCGTAATCACGCCGATGCCGCCGAGGCTCTGCTTCATGAGCTTAGTCATGCGCTTACCCGCCCAGCGCACCAGCGGAATGCAGGACGAGGAAATAATCAGGTTGCCCAGCAGCATGGCACTCTCATGCTGGGTGCAGGCCGCAAAAATCAGGTAGCCCGCTGCGGCCACCAGCGTGAGCGGCTGAATCACCACATCATTCATGATGGTAATCATGCCCTGCTGCAGCATCTGCGGATACTGAATCATGCGGGCCATCAGCTCGCCGCGGGTGTTGCGGTCATGGTAGGAGAAGGATAACCACTGCAAGCGGGTGAACAAATCTGTGCGCAGGTGCTCCAGGCTCTTCATGCCGGCCTTGGTCAGCAGAAATGCATTGGCATAGGTTGCCATGCCGCGCACCACCATCACCAGAGGAATGATGGATGCCGCCGCCCAGAGTATGGCGGTGGGCATCTCCTGCGGGGTGCAATAGCGCAGCACCAGCTCCTGCAGCCATGCCGGCGTCTCCACCTCTCCGAACACGATGGGGAAAACATATTGAATCATGAACGGAATACCGAAACCGGCGGAAGCTGCCGCCAGAATACCTGCCAATATCCCCCCCGCAATCAGATACCACCGGGGCACCATGTACCGCACCAGAAACGGCTTATATACCTGCCACATCTTATTTTTGCGAGTCTTGCTCATGATTCTCCTGTCATGCTATCAGAATTCCCCCCCACTTGCAATCTTTTTTGAGCATCCCGGGCGAATTGTACCCACCTGGCGATTGAATGAACACCCCGTGCGGCAGAAGGATGACGCGATAATCCGCCGCAATGCATGCCATCTGCTATCTGTTTTTTCTTAATCATCGAAAAGAGAACGCGCCGACTGCTTGACATCCGGTAGAAAATAAGGCAGAATAGCCGCACTCAAAGCGCATACGGAACCACCATGAAGAGATTCCTGATTCAGACAGCCGTCCTTACCGCATCTACCACCATGCTGACCTCCTGCTTCGATGAAATCAAGCAGATTGTTGCCGGTGACCCGGCTCCGGCGGAAACAGCAGCACCGGCAGAGCCCACCCCTGAGCCTGAACCGGCCCCCACCCGCCCCACCAACGAGGAAATCAGCCGCATGCTGGTAGAGCAGATGACCGGATGCGAGTCCGCCACAGCCGGAGAAATCACCTGCAGCGAACCGCAGACCAACCCGGATTCCAGCGTGGCCATGACCGCATCTCTCAACATGGTGATCAAGGAAGATCTCTTCACCCAGGAAACAGCCCCTGCCGCCTTCAACAAGGAGCGCGAGGCCGTGAACGAGGCAGCCAACTCCGCCATGAAGCCGGAATCTGTCTACCTGTTCCAGGTGGGCGCCACTACCGACCTCATCACGGAAGCCGACCGCGCCGCCAAGCCCCTGCCGGAGCACCTGCAGGCCCCGCTCAACGAGCTGAAGGAACTGGCAGAATCCTCCGTTTACCGCAAAGTATTCTCCGCAGGTGATACCATCAACACCTCAGCCTCTTTCACCGCCACCTATGTAGACGGCGTGTGGCAGTTCAGCAACATTGTGGTGGACAACGCTTCCCTGCTGGAGCTGAATGATTACACCGCCCAGAGCGCCCTGCCCCAGAACGCCGCCGTGCTTACCCCGGATTTCGAGGAAACCCGCAAAGCCACCATCCGCGAGAAGGTAGCGGCCTTCAACCAGCTGGCCGAACCCTACATCAAAGGCCGCGAGGAAGCTGCCCGCGCCACCCTCACCGAGCACCAGGCCCGCGCCGAGGAGGAAGCCCGCCGCATCACCGAACAGGCTGCCGCCCAGGAAGCCGCCCGTCAGGAAAGCGTCAACGCCTTTGTGCAGGCCCTCGCAGATGATAAGCTCTTCGCTGGCGAATGGACCCGCGACAAGCACTTCGGCGAACTTTCCCTGCACATTGAACAGGCCAGAAAGCTGGATAACTCCGTGCAGTTCGTAGGCACAATCTATGACACTAAACTGCCGGAGGCCAGCCTGAACATCGCCGGCCGCTGCGATCTCAACCCCAAGGAAGACGGCACCACGCAGGTGGACATCAGCATCTATGACGGCCAGTATGACCCCGACCAGCCCACCGCAGAGGTCTATGACGCCAAGGATGGCATGCTTTCCCTGCAGCTCAGCAAGGATGGCAAGCTCACCGGTATCATGGGCTGCACCTCCTGGACCAACACCCCGGAGAAAGCCTTCCAGGTCAGCATGAGCCCCAAGGCCAAGGAGGAACCCAAATCCCGCCGCCGCCGCTGACCCTCCCTCTCAGCCGGAATCACCTTTCGGGCAGAATCCTCAGGGATTCTGCCCATTCTTATTTTTCACCCCGGCGCATGACTCATATTTATGCGGAAGCAGAGGCTGTACAAGTGAATATTAGATTGCTTTTCAGGTTAGAATACGGTAGAATCCTGCGCACACATTATGGCCAGGCAAGCATTAGGAAAAGGATTAGGCGCCCTCATCATGAAGAAGCAGGAATCTGCTAACAGCCCCGTGAACACCGTTGCAGAAGGAGACCGCGTCATCCTCGCCAAGGTGCATGATATCAAGGCATCCCCCTTCCAGCCCCGCCGCCATTTCGACGAGCAGCAAATCCAGGAACTGGCCGCCTCCATCCGCGAGCGCGGGCTCATCCAGCCCCTCGTTGTCCGCAAGGTCGATGGTCATTTTGAACTCATTGCCGGTGAACGCCGTCTGCGCGCCGTCACCAGCCTGGGCCACACCACCGTGAAGGTGGCGGTGCACGAGGCCACGGATCAGGAAGTGGCAGAGCTCGCCCTCATCGAAAACCTTCAGCGCGCAGACCTCACCCCGCTGGAAGAAGCAGAGCAGTACCGCCTGCTTCAGGAAAAATTCGGCATGAAGCAGGAAACCATCGCGCAGCATGTAGGCAAATCCCGCGCTGTGGTGGCCAACATGGTGCGCCTGCTGGATCTTGCGCCGGAGGTACGCGACATGCTGAACGCCCAGCAGATTACCGTGGGGCATGCCAAGGTGCTCCTGCAGCTCAAGGATGCCACCCAGCAGACCATGGCAGCCCAGCGGGTTTCCCGCAACACGCTTACCGTGCGCCAGACCGAACAGCTGGTGCGCGACCTCCTCACCCCCGTACTGCCCGTTGCGAAGCCTGAACCGCAGCTGCCCGAGGCCTATGCCCGTGTCTGCAACCAGCTCTCCCATGACTTCGGCACCCGGGTGAACATTTCCATGAAAGGCAAAAGCAGCGGCGTGATTGAGATCCCCTACGCAGGCCGCGAAGATCTGGTGCGTATTCTTCAGATTTTCGGCATCAGCGAATCCCTGTAATGCACCGTTTCCTGCCGTTTCTTCTGGCTCTCGGCCTGTGCTGCTGCGATGACAAGCCCGCAGCGGCTCCCGCGCCTGTCCGGCAGCAGGAGATGCAGGCCATGGCACTGGTGGAAAGCCCGGATTTCAACGGGGAAAACGCCTATATTCACTGCGCGGCCATCTGTGCCCTGGGGCCCCGTTACAGCGGCTCGCCCGCCTACGAGCAGCAGCTGCAATACCTCGAAAAACATCTGCACGCCTGCGGCTGGCAGACGGAGCGCAACTCATTCAGTGCACCAAATGGCGTAAAAATGTGTAATCTGCGGGCCTTCCGCAGCAGCACCCCCTGCCCGCTGCTGCTCAGCTGCCACATCGACACCAAGGTGAACATTGCACCCGGTTTTGAAAGTGCCGATGACGGCGCCAGCGGTGCCGCCGTGCTGCTGGAACTGGCCCGCACCCTGCAGGATGAGCGCGTGGAGCTCATCTTTCTGGACGGCGAAGAGGCCTTTGCCCGCAACATGAGCGAGACAGACGGGCTGTACGGCTCCAAATACGATGTAGCCCGCCGCGGTGACCAGCTGCCGCGCTGGCAGATTAACCTGGACATGGTCGGCGGCCGCAACAAATGCATCGCCATCCCCATACTCGACACTTCAGATTACATGTACAACCACTACGCCGCCGCCGTGCGCGCGCTGGGGTACCCGGACACCAGCTGGACCGTATGGCCCGGCGGCTATATGGATGACCACCTGCCCTACCTCGAAGCCGGGGTGGAAAGCCTCAACCTCATTGCCGCCTTCAGCGGCAGCAACTGGTGGCACACCGCGCGCGACAACATGAAGCGCATCTGCCCCCGCTCCCTGCACGAAAGCGGCTGCATGACCCACCAGCTCATCCGCCAGCTGCTCAGCGAAGCCGCTGCAGACGCGCCCTGACCTCCTGCGGCAGCGCGGCGCGTTCCTCTGCCGTATTGAGCGGCAGCTCATCATACTCCCGCTTCAGCTCAGCATCGTACACCGTCAGGTTAAGCTTATTGCTGGCGCCATGCAGCACGATGACACCTTCCTCCGTACGGAATTGCAGCGTCACCTCACCGGCCTCGCCCAGCATCCAGCCGCGGCCATTCGGGTTCGCATCGCGCGCCAGGTGACGGATAGCCTGCAGATGGTCAGACACTTCACCCGGCACAAATGCCTCTGTCACCTGCCGCAGCTGGCGCACAATCTCGCGGCGGTGCTTAGCCATAGCCTCGCGAATAGCCGGATTCACTGCCAGCGGTCTCATCATCCAGTCGGCCCCGACCGCAGCATCAGCACTGGCGGCACCGCGTTTCCTCAGCGCAGAACGAGACGCCAGGCGCACGGACACATCGCGCTGCACCCCCTTCTGCAGGAAGGAAATCGGCACCTGCTGCCCCGGCTCGGCGGCATCCAGCAGGCTGCGCAGATGGTTGCGGGTCAGAACCAGCTGTCCATTAAAGGAAAGCAGCACATCACCCTCCCGCATGCCGGCCTGGTACGCCGGGCTTTCCGGATTCACCGCCCGCACCAGCACCCCGGATACCCGGGCTGCAGATTCCTCGGCCACCACGCCGAACATAGCGCGGGGTTTCTCCGCCGCCGCAGCTATACCCAGCATCGCCGCGCACACACACAGAAGCTTTTTCATAAATAATCCTCCTCTACTTCCACATCGGTTGTATTCGGCACGCGGATAACCGTGGTGGTATCCTCCGCATCCAGCACAAAAGAATCTTCATACAGCACAGTATAGTGGCGTACCGGGGCATCCCCGCGCCGCCACTCCACGCGCTCGGCACCGCGCGACGTGATGATATTGCGGCCCACATGCCCGGGATTCTCGCCCTCAGCCACCGCGCTGCCGGGCACCAGCATCACACTCCCGGCCACCAGGAAAAACACGATAGCCGCAGCCAGGCCCCCGCGCTGCAGATACTGGCGCAGCGGGTGTCTCCGCCGCTGCGTCTCCAGATACATGCTTACCCCCAGCTGGCCCACCAGGCGGGCCGGCAGTGCCGCCGGGCGCAGGCGCCGCAGCAGCTGCTCCACCTCGCGGCATTCCTGCTCCTCATCCGCCGCCTGCTGCATGGCCGCCAGCAGGCGGTTCTGCAGCGCCACCGGCAGAGCCGCAGGTGCAGCGGTGGCATATTCTGTTCTGAAATCCGGTTCAGGTGTCATCTTCAGCGTTCAATGGGGTTGGCCTCCAGTTCCTTGCGCAGCGCCTGCAAGGCGTAGCGATACCGGGAGGTGATAGTGGATAATTTATTGCCGGTCATGTCGGCAATCTGCTGGAAAGTGTGCTCGCCCCAGATATGGAGCACCACCACCTCCGCAAACTCAGGCGCCAGATTCCGAAGCATGGATTCCAGGCGGCGGCGCAGGTACTCATCATCCGCCGCGCAGCTCAGCCAGGGCGTTTCCTCCTCGCCCTCGCGCAGGTGTTCCTGCTGGGCTGCCGCATAATTGCGGCGCACCGTCTCGCGGCGGCCGCGGTCCATGGCCTGGTGGCGGATTGCCGTGTACGCATAGGCGCGCCACTGCTCGCGGGTGCCGGTAAAGGAACCTCCCTCTACCGCGTGCACCAGCTGCACCAGCGCCACCTGCAGCACATCTTCTGCATCTGCCTCGCTCCGGCATTGCTGGCGGGCATACAGCAGGAGCTGCGGGCCATACTCAGCCAGCCAGGCAGACCAGTCAATGCGTGCTGTTTCGGCATCTGTGGGGGAATGTTGGTTCATTTCCGTCATTGTATTAGCGTCTGTTGGCATTAGTTTTATCTCAACCCTCCGCTTTTTTCCAGAAAAAACATATCAATATCAGTGATTTTTCAGCCATTCAAAGCGTTGTCAACCCCCTTTGGTTAATATTCCGTTTCGCGCGGTAATTTGCAAATTATCTCTCTGAGCTGCGAAAGCTGCGAAGTTTCGCCGCAGCCGCGGCAGGGGCAAGATTTCGCTGAGCGGTAGCGAAGTTTCACCGGTGGTCGCCAGACTACCGATTTCACTGACGAGCCCTCGGGCGAGGAATGAATACTCATTATTTTCTTCGCTGCGGTAGCAGCAGGAACTGATTCATATCTCATGATAAAGGCCAATGCCACAAGTGGCATTGGCTGTGAAACTTCGGGCCATAGCCCTCAGTGAAATTTCGCAGATGCTCAACGAAACTTTACCCTACCTCCGGCTCCGCGTCAGCCCTGCCGGACTGCCCGCTACGCCGAGACTAGGGGTGCAGCGAAATTTCGCCCGCCTGGGACGGGCTCAGAGATTACTCCTGCCCGGCAAATTGAACTTTTTCAGGCAGGCAGAGCCTGCGAAATTCCGAGCCCGTGCAAACGGGCGGCATATCAATAGCGAGGGGTAGAGCCCGACACGCGTAGCGTTGGCGGGCGGCACCCCTCGTACGCAAAAAAAACAATCCCGAACCCGTGAAACGGGTGACAGAAGCCGTGGAAATGTTGAATACCAAAGCCCTATGAAG
>JAZOTV010000051.1:0-8051 GCA_045657815.1 Akkermansia sp. | reverse complement strand
TCGAACAGAGCGATGAGCATGCCCAGCGTGTAGGCATTCACCACAGGAATGGAAATGGTGATACTCTTGCGACCGCTTTCGGAAAGAGCCTTGCGGGTGCCGCGCAGGAAGCCCTGCAGGTAGTCACCGGCGGTGAAGCTGGCCTCCACCTTCACGGTGTCGGTGGGAGCCTGGCGCACCTCGATGAAGGTCACGAAGAAGTTGTTGATACCATCGCGCAGCTGCTGCACATAGGCATGCTGGTCGGTGGAACCCTTGTTACCATACACGGAGATACCCTGGTTCACGGTATTGCCGTCCAGGTCGAGCTCCTTACCCAGAGATTCCATGATGAGCTGCTGCAGGTACTTGGAGAAGAGCACCAGGCTGTCCTTGTACGGCAGCACCACCATGTCCTTCTTGCCCTTGCCCTCACCGGCCTCATACCAGGCCAGGGCCAGCTTCATGGCCATATTGGTGGCAGTATCAGCCACGCGGGTGCGGGCATCCATGGCAGCGGCGCCAGCCAGCAGGCTGTCGATATCCACGCCCTGCAGAGCCGCGGGAACAAGGCCCACCACGGAAGTCTCAGAAGTGCGGCCGCCCACCCAGTCTTCCATGGGGAAGCGCTTCACCCAGCCCTCGCTCACGGCCACCTTGTCCAGCGTGGAGTCCACGCCGGTCACGGCCACAGCCTGCTTGGCAAAGCACAGGCCCTTATCAGCAAAATACTGCTGGGCGCAGACCATACCGTTGCGGGTTTCAGGGGTGCCACCACTCTTGGAAATCACCACGGCCAGCGTCTCGCTGAGCGGCAGGGTATCCAGCACCTTGTACATGCCGTCCGGGTCGGTGTTGTCAAGGAAAGCCATGTTGAGGCCCTCAGCGGGCAGCGCATCGGCCACCAGCTCAGGTCCCAGGGCAGAACCACCAATACCGATGACCAGACAGGTGGTGTACTTCTTACCGTTCGGGGCAAGAATGCTGCCGCTCAGCACCTCAGCAGCAAAAGCCTTCAGGTCAGCCAGCGGGCCGTCAATCTTGGCGCGCAGCTCCTCGGTGGGAGCAATGGCGCTGTTGCGCAGCCAGTAGTGGCCCACCATTCGGTTTTCATCAGGGTTGGCTATCACGCCACTTTCCAGAGCCGCAATATCCGTGTATGCACGGTCGATGAGCGGCTTCATCTCCGCCAGGAATTCCGGAGTGAGCGGCAGTTTGGAAAGATCCAGGGAAATCCCCATCTCGGGGTAACGCAGAAGCTGTGAGGCGTACTGTTTCATAACACGCGGCATTATACCCTGCCACGCCCCGTTGAGCAAGCCCAAACAAATCAGAACCGGTTGCCATGTCATACGAAGAGGTCATAACGCGATTGATATGCCGCTGTTTCGCCGCCCAGGAAAAAGGTGATAAGGTCACCGCATCCGGATGAAGCATCATTCCTGACCGGGTATTCTTACTTGAAACCCACGCGGGCTTGTGTTAGAATGCGGGCCATGGAAATCACGCTGAATTCGCCTCTGGATATGCACCTTCACCTGCGCGACGGCGACATGCTGAAGCTGACCGCACCTCTCTCCGCAGATTTTGCCGGGGCTGTCATCATGCCCAACCTTGTGCCCCCGGTTACCAATGCCGACATGATGCAGGCCTATGCAGAACGAATCACCACAGCGCTGGATGGAGCACCGTTCACGCCCTACATGACGCTCTTCTTCACAGCCCTGGGAGAGAAAGAACTGCTTGCTGCCAAATCAGCCCCTGGATTCTTCGGGTTCAAGCTTTACCCCGCCGGCATCACCACCAACAGCGAAGGTGGCGTTTCCGATATCGCCAAGGCCGATTCCACCCTGCGACTCATGGAAGAGCTCGAAATTCCCCTGCTGGTGCACGGCGAAAGCCACGGCTTTGTGATGGACCGCGAGGCGGAGTTCCTCTCCGTCTACCGCTACCTGGCCACCAGATACCCGAAACTGAAGCTCAGCATGGAGCATATCACCACCGCTGAAGCAGTGAAACTGCTGGATGAGTTCCCCAACATCTGCGCCACAGTCACCCTGCAGCACCTCATCATCACGCTGGATGATGTGGCCGGCGGTGCCCTGCGTCCGCACCTGTTCTGCAAGCCCATCGCCAAGCGCCCGGAGGACCGCGACGCCCTGCTCCAGGCAGCACTGAATGGCCACCCGCGCCTCATGTTCGGCTCGGACTCCGCCCCGCACCCGCGCTGCAGGAAGGAAGCCTGCGGCTGTGCAGCCGGTGTATTCACCGGGCCGGTAGCCCTGCCCAAGCTGGCCGAAATCTTCGCACAGCACGGCGCTCTGGAAAACCTCCAGGCCTTTGTGAGCGACAATGCCTGCAAGTGGTACGGCCTGAGCCCCGTACAGAAGAGCATTACCCTGTGCGATACCCCCATGAGTGTACCGCAGCGCTACCGCAGCTACGGCCAGGAAGTAGTGCCCATGTACGCCGGAGAAAGCATTGGCTGGAGCGTTGCACGCTGATGGAGAACGCCCCCATACCCACGGCGGATGACCTGCGCCAGCTGCTGAGCGATATTGCCGGCACGCACATGCCCTACGGCATGTATGGCCCGAAGAATTATCCGCCGGAGGGATGCCCGCTCATGGATCTGCCCACAGAATACCTGGACTGGTTCTGGCAGCGAGGCTGGCCCAAGGGTAAACTGGGGCGTCTCATGGAGCAATGCCTTCTCATCAAGAACAGCGGGCTCGACCAGCTCTTCGACCCATTCCGCAAGGCCGCCGGCGGGCGCCGCAAATTTCCCCGTAAATAATTTTATGAATAAACTTCGTTCCATCATTCTGGCAGCCAGGCCCAAGACCCTGCCCGCAGGATTTGTCGCAGTGTGGGCCGGCTGCCTTATCGTCTGGAAGTTCCAGCAGACCTTTCCCGAAACTGGTATCCGCCTGGACTGGTGGCTGGCTGCCTACACGGCGCTGAGCTGCGCCTGCATCCAGATTGCCTGCAATTTCTTCAACGATGCAATCGACGCCACCAGGAACGCAGACACCGAAAAGCGCCAGGGGCCGCGCCGCATCACCGCCAGCGGAGACATGAGCCCCACCACCGTGAAGCTCTGGGGCTGTTTCTTCCTGCTGGCAGCCTCAGCCTTTGGTCTGCCGCTCATCCTGGCGCAGGGCTGGCCGGTGCTCCTCATCGGCATACCCAGCCTGTTCTTTGCCTATGGTTACACGGGAGGCCCCTGGCCGCTGGCCTATCATGGCCTGGGTGAGCTCTTTGTCCTTCTGTTCTTCGGGCTGGTAGCGGTGGCGGGCACCGTGTTTGTACAGATTGGCTGGCAGCCCGGCTATGAGCAGATTTATGCCGCAGCCTTCATCCTGGGCGTGCAGTGCGGGCTGCTCTCCTGCGTACTTATTGAAGTGAACAACATCCGCGACCGCAAGGAAGATGCCACCACCGGCAAGCGCACCCTGGCAGTACGGCTGGGCGAAAAACGAGCCCGCGGTCTGGCCATGGCTTTCCTTGTTGCCCCCTATGTCACGCTCAAGCAGACCGCATTCTTCCTGCCCGGTTTCCAGTGGAACCTGGTGTGGCTGGCAGCCATCATCGTGGGCGGTTTCATTCTGCTCAAAGTACGCACCATGCCTGCAGACAAGCGCATGAACATGCTGCTCGGGCTCTCCTCCCTGCACATGGGGCTGTTCCTGCTTGCTCTCACGCTCTGATTTTCTCTGTTATGAAACGCAGACTCTCACTCCTGCTCCCCCTTCTGCTGTGCTGTTGCACACAGAATCAACTCATTCTGGATCCTTTCAACGAAGGAGAAAGCCTTATGATTCAGGATGAACCTGCCATTCTTGAATTCGAGCAGCTTATGGCAGATGTTGCAACTCCCGAAAACGAATACAAGAAGGGAAAGACAGATAAATTCTTCTTTAACTCGGCAGACCTCCTCAACACATTCCAGGATACCCAGCCCGTGCTGGGCATCTGCCGCAGCGGAGATAAGGAATACTATTACCACATCGAGCGGGATGTGAACAACACTCTCATCAGCGACCTGGACCAGGGGATGACTGATTATATCATCACCCCGGAAAAATACAACGAAATCACGGAGTTCATCCACTTGCACACCCCGGTTCCCCCGGATTATACGCCAGAGGATGACGAACCTGCAGAGGAAGAGGAAGCGAACGAAGAATGAACACGAATTCCCGAGTACCTGGCCTTCTCCTCAGCCTGCTGCTGGTGCTGACCCTGTGGTCCTTCATCCAGCCGCATGATATGCAGGTATGGTGGACGGAAATGGCCTCTGTCTTCCTCCTGCTGGGCATTCTGGTGGTAAGCTACCGCCGTATTGTCTTTTCCAACACTGCCTATTTTCTGGTGAGCATCTGGTGCGCCATGCAGATTATCGGCGCTCATTACACCTTCGAGCTCGTCCCCTTCGATACCTTCTCCAACCTCTTCGGGTTCGAGCGCAACCACTATGACCGCGTGGCTCATTTTGCCGTAGGCCTGGGGGGCATCGCCATTGCAGAATTGCTGTGGATACGCCGCTGGGTTCATTCCGCGTGGATGGCAGCCCTCTTCAGTGTTGTCTTCATGCTGGCCATCGCCGGGCTCTGGGAAATTGTGGAATGGCTCTATGCCGAAATTGATGGCGGAGAAGCCGGCCAGGCATTCCTCGGCTCCCAGGGTGATATCTGGGATGCCCAGAAGGATATGCTGCTGGATGCCCTGGGAGCCATGCTGGCAGCCGGCATCTTCCTGGTGCAGCAGCGAGCTCAGCTCCGGTGAATCCAGATGTGCAACCGGCGGCACATGCGCATCCAGAACACGCAGAAGCCCCGCAGAAAAAGCACAACCAGCAGAGCACAGAGGCCGATTCCCACCCCGGCGCTCCACCCATACACCTGCCAGCCAGCTACGGCACATCCCGTAGCCACCGGCAGCCCCAGCAGCACAGCAGCCAGATACACCCACATGGCCCGGGGCTGGCGCCCCATGCAGGCCGAGGTGAAACTACAGATGCAGAATGCAGATATGGTCAGAACTTCCGGCATGAATTCAGACTTTAAACTACACAATTAATCTACCATAATCAAGAAAAAACGATAGGGCGCGCGCGTTTCTTGACCACAGGCGGCAAATGTGCTACATTGCCCCCTGTAATGGCCGATTCCCTCTACACCCGCATGGCGGACACTCCCGCTACCAGTTATGATTTATCTCTGCGCCCCCCTGCATTCAGTGAGTTCTGCGGGCAGGAGAAGGTGAAGGAACGACTCATGCTCATGGTGGAAGCCGCCCGCATGCGCGGCGATGTACTCGACCACGTTCTGCTCAGCGGCCCGCCCGGACTGGGCAAAACCACCCTGGCCAATATCATTGCCGGTGCAGTCGGCAAAAGGCTGCACACCACCAGCGGCCCGCAGATTGAAAAAGCGGGCGACCTGGCCGGTATCCTCACCAATGTGGAAAAGGGAGATGTGCTCTTCATCGACGAAATTCACCGCCTGCACCCAGCCATTGAGGAGTACCTGTACCCGGCCATGGAGGACTTCCGGCTCGATATCATCATAGACCAGGGGCCGAATGCCCGCTCCATTCAGCTGAATCTTCCCAAATTCACCCTGGTGGGTGCCACTACCCGCGCCGGCATGCTTACCGGACCGCTCCGCTCCCGCTTCGGTCTCGTCAACCGCCTGGATTACTACTCCGCAGATGAACTCTGCCAGATTCTTCACCGCTCGGCCGGGCTGCTGGATATCGCCCTGGCACCGGCAGGGGCCCTGGCTATTGCCCGGCGCTCCCGCGGCACTCCCCGTGTGGCCAATGCTCTGCTCCGCTGGGTGCGCGACTATGCCCAGGTGAAGGCGGATGGCCGCATTACCGCCGATGTGGCACACGCCGCACTGGGCATGATTGATATTGACGAGGACGGGCTGGACGAAATGGACAAGCGCCTGCTGGAAACCATCATCTACAAGTTCGGCGGCGGCCCCGTGGGGCTTTCCTCGCTGGCAGTGGCCGTGGGCGAAGATGAATCCACCATCGAGGATGTACACGAACCCTTCCTCATCATGCAAGGTTACATCAAGCGCACCCCGCGAGGCCGCGAAGCCCTGCCCGCGGCATACAACAAGCTGGGAGCCACCCTGCCCGGCGGCCAGACCGAACTCGGAATATGAAAAAACACCTCCTTCTCATTCTGTTGCTCCCCCTGCTCCTGTTCTCCAGCTGCATGCAGCAGCGTATGCGTGCCCAGGTGAGGGAATCGAACGTTGTGGTGCTCGACATCGGCCACTACTACCACCCCGAGCGCGGAGGCCAGGGTGCCCGCACCCCCGATAAGCGCTACGGCAACATCGAGGAATGCGAGTTCTGGTACCGCTATGCGGGGTACACCGCCCGGGTTATCCGCAATGCCGGCTACGAATGCCGCATCTGCTGCCGCGGTGCCATGCCCACTGATAAGAAGCTGGCCGAAATCGCCACCCGCGAAAAGGTGCACCACGTAAACACCCCTGAGCCAACTGCCATTTACCGCTCCAAGCACCACCCGCACCGCATGGCCGTGGGTATGCTCAGCACGAACTATGCGCTCGACCAGAATCCCGCAGCCGTGGTCTACCTGCACCACAACAGCATGACCGCCAAATGGATGGTTTACAACAAAGGCGCCATCTACTGCAATGAGGAAGGCACGGGGCTTGGCCTGGCTCTGGCAGATGTCATCACCGACAATATCTATGACGAAGGAGGCATGCCCAACAACGGGGTGCGCTGCGGGGTCATCATCCGCAACAATGGACGCAAAGGCGGTGGCGACTGGCTGAACGCCTGCAACGAGTCATTCGTTCCCGCTGCCATCACCGAAGCCACCTTCCTCTCCAACCCTGAACACGCCAGGTTCCTCGGCAAGGAGAAGAATGCCATCCGCTATGCGGAAACCATCGGCCACGGCATCGTCAACTTCCTGAACGCCAGGTAATGACGCGTTTTGTACTCATCTGCATATTACTCACAGACCTGGTATACCTGTTGAAAGCAAAGCATTAACTCGTGCACCGGGCAGATTTCCCAGTTCCATGCGGTTCATCACATAGGCAAAGGAAATGCCGGTAGACGGGGAGCAGAAAGCATGGCTTCCGCCTGCCCCGGCGTGGCCGAAGCCATTGCCCGGGAACAGATGCGCAGGCTCGCACATGGCGCCGCAGGTGAACGCGGTTTCCTGCTGCAGTGTATGATCCCAGCCGCTGCATTGTGGGGTGGATAACCACTCTCGCACATCGGCAGGTATGGCATCCGTCATAAGCAGCTGGTAAAACTGCGCCAGCCCTCGGGCACTGGCCACTCCTCCCTTGGCAGGGCTGGCGCATTGCCAGGCCGCGGGGGTACTCATCTCACGCGGTGTGCCGAAGCCCACAATGCTGTGAAAAGCGCGGTACACGCTGGAATTGGCATCGAAATATTTTTTGTAGAACGCATCGCGCTGCATGTAGCCGGGCTGGATGCGCGGCGCCTGGAGCATCTGCACGCGGGAGAACTCACTCTCGGGAAGCCCGATGTAGAAATCCAGCCCATGCGGGCGGCGAATACGCTGTTCCCAGAACTCCCCCACACGCATGCCGGTAAGCTCCAGCATCAGGATATCCACCAACGGGCCGAAGGTCTGCGGATGGTAGCCATGCTGCGGCGGCAGCCAGGCGGGAATGCTCCGCTCTATCGCAACCCGGCAGGCTGCCAGGTCATCCAGCTCTGCCGGTGCAGCCAGGGCGGCTAATCCGCATTGGTGCGAAAGCAGTTCGGCAATGGTGCAATGAGGCGCAGGAAACGCCGGCCATATATCCCCCACCTCCAGCTCAGGGCCACGGCAACAATCGTGCAAAGCCATCAACAGACAAAGGGCCGAGGCCGGTTTGGTTGCAGAAAACACAGGAACAAGAGCATCCTCCGGCCAGCCTTCGTGCAGGGTCAGCAACTCCCGCCCATGACGCCAGACGGAGACGGAGGCTCCACCCACCAGATTCTCCCGGAAGATGCGCTCAAACTCTGCTTTCCAATCACTTGGCATAGGG
>JAZOTV010000050.1:0-8625 GCA_045657815.1 Akkermansia sp. | reverse complement strand
GTTGGCCAGCAGGTGCAGGTGCTTCTTGTCATTGGGCATACCCTGGCAGATAGTCTCCAGGGCAAAAGCGGCTATTTCATGCAGGCCCAGGTCATTGGCGGCAGCAAAAAGAGCTTCGTTAGCGGTGACGGAGTAGGGGTCACGCTCCAGTTCATCTTCAATGTTCACAAGTACGGACTCCGGATCCTTACGGGAAGTGGTAACACGCAGCCCGCCGAAAAGAGAAGCCCTGCGGCCAGCCTCGGGGGAGGACTTCACCTCGCAGGCGCGCAGCAGCTTGCGGCCTTCCAGGAAACCCGGAACGCGCTTCACCAATGTTTTAAGAATAGTGACGGCATACTTGTAATTTTTTGTCTGCACAGCCTGAAGGGCTTTTTTCCAGAGACCCTGCTGATCTGCAGCAAGTTGACGTTCTGTGATGATGGTAATAGCCATAAGAGAGTATGATGAAAACGTGGTAGAATTCGGGGCACACAAGTCCCCGGCATTGAAAACACAATGCACCTGAGATACTTTTACCACAGATACGCCATGATTTCAACCTTGTTTTTTTAAAAAATTGTGGCAAAATGGCCCCAGCATGAGAACAGATGCACTTTTGAGTCGGTTTGGATATTGCAGTCGCCGCGAGGTGGCACAATGGTTGAAGCGCGGGCGGGTGACTCGCAACGGCACCCCCATCAAATCCCCGAGTGAGAAAGTGGAACCGGAAGAGGTTCTCATTGATGGCGAGCCAGTTGAGTTCCCTCACGGTATTTATGTTGCACTGAACAAACCTCTGGGCTGCACCTGCAGTCATAAAGAGGAAGGAGAACTGGTGTATGACCTGCTGCCACCGCAGTGGCTGAGCCGGAACCCGGTAGTGAATACCGTGGGCAGACTCGATAAGGAGACCAGTGGTCTGCTGTTGCTCACGGACGATGGAGCCTTTGAACACGCCCAGACCAGCCCGAAGCGCCATGTGCCCAAGGTGTATTCCTTTACCACCAGCGCGCCGATCCCCGCCAGCGCAGTGCAATTGTTTGCCAGCGGTGATCTGGTGCTGGAGGGTGAACGCACCCCCTGTCTGCCGGCAGAACTGGTGATAGCCGGAGAGCAGGCCGGCAAACTCACGCTGCACGAGGGACGCTACCACCAGGTGCGCCGTATGCTGGCCGCTGTGGGTGCCCCGGTGGAGACCCTGGAGCGTATTGAAATCGGACCACTCAAGCTGGCAGATCTGAATCTGGAGCCCGGTGAGTGGTGCGAGATTGACCCGGCTGTTTTTTCCAGATGAGCTACGATATGCCCATAGCAGTGGTGCCGGAGTTCCGGGTCCTGTATGAGGATGACGGGGTACTGGCTGTGGATAAGGCGGCACCCCTGCTCACGCACCCGACCGGGGAGAAGAATGAGCCCACTCTCTGGCATGGCCTGCATGAACTGCTTTGCTACGAGGTTGCCACTGGCGGGCAGGTCTCACTCATCAACCGGCTGGATCGCGAAACAAGTGGTATTACCCTGGTGGCCAAGAATGCAGAAGCTGCCCGTGAGCTTGGCAAAGCCATGCAGAACCGGCAGATGCACAAAGAATACCTGGCCGTGGTGCAGGGGAGCCCGGCATGGGAGAACGCCTGCTGCGCTGAACCCATTCTACGCATGGAGCAGGTGGCTCAGACACGCATTCACGTGCGGCAGTGCTGCCACCCCGGCGGCAAAGCATGCCGCACAGAATTTCACGTGCTGCGCCGCTCTGGCAGCATGGCTCTGCTGCGCTGCATACCGCACACCGGCCGCATGCACCAGATTCGCGTGCACGCTGCCTACATGGGATTCCCCCTGGTGGGCGATAAAATTTACGGTGGAGATGAGCGCTGCTACCTTGACTTCATTGCCGAAGGATGGACAGAGAACCTGGCCAGACGGCTCATTTTCCCACGCCATGCGCTGCATGCCTGCCGGCTGACCTTTCCGTGGCGAGACCTGAAAATCACCGTAGAAAGCCCGCTCCCGGCAGATATGGAAAACCTTCTCAACGGGTGATTCCCCGAAATACCAGGAAAGGGCACGAAATAACATCCTGCGTAATTCACTAATTATCAATTCAGCAATCACAACTTCTCAATCACAGGTCCATGTACCCCGAATCTTTGGGGCGCATGTGTTATGCTGCACACCTGGAGAGTTTGCGCTTGATTGACCGCAAGGTATGTGGTACTATCGCGCGTATACGTTTTTCGCATCCACATGAATACGGAACTTCGCATTGTCATTGGTTCAGACCACAAAGGCGTGGATTTGAAGGAAGCCGCCATTGAGATTCTTCAGGGCTGGGGTTATCAGGTTGAGGACGTGGGTCCTGCAACCAAGGAATCCTGCAACTATGCAGAATACGCTAACAAGGCATGCAAGCGGATTGTGGACGGTCGCGCAGACCGTGGTCTTCTTATCTGCTTCACCGGTCTGGGCATGAGCATTGCCGCAAACCGCTGGCAGGGAATCCGCGCCACACTGGCCCGCACTCCGCAGGAGGCTGCATTCTCCCGCCACCACAACAACTCCAATGTGCTTTGCCTGGCTTCCGCTTTCCTTTCCGCAGAAAATCTGGAAGAGCTGCTGCGCATCTGGCTGGACGCTGATTTCGAAGGTGGCCGCCACATCGAGCGCCTTACCGTGGGTTCCGGATCTCCGCTGGCTGTTTCTGACCCCGAGCTTGCCGGCTATATTGAGGAAGAGCGCCAGCGCCAGAACAACAACATTGAGCTGATTGCCTCCGAGAACTTCACCTCTCCGGCGGTGATGGAGGCCCAGGGCTCCTGCCTGACCAATAAGTATGCCGAGGGCTACCCCGCCAAGCGCTGGTACGGTGGCTGCGAGGTGGTTGACAAAGTGGAACAGCTTGCCATTGACCGCGCCAAGGCTCTGTTCGGATGTGATGCGGTGAATGTTCAGGCGCACTCCGGTTCCTCTGCCAACCAGACGGTATACCACGCCTGCATCAACCCCGGCGATACTATCCTGACTATGGATCTGGCCTGCGGTGGTCACCTGTCTCATGGCTTCTTCGCCAACTTCTCCGGCAAGACCTACAAGGTGGAGCATTACGGCGTGAATCCCGAGACGGAGATGATTGACTACGATGCCTTGGAAGCCAAGGCAAAGGAAGTGAAGCCCGCTCTGATTCTGGCCGGCGCTTCTGCTTACTCCCGCACGATTGATTTTGCCCGCATCCGCCAGATTTGCGATGAGGTGGGCGCCATCATGTTCGTGGACATGGCACACATTGCCGGTCTTGTGGCCGCTGGTGTGCATCCCTCCCCGGTTCCCTATGCAGATTTCGTGTCTACCACCACCCACAAGAGCCTCCGTGGCCCGCGTGGTGGTCTGGTGATGTGCAAGGAACAGTGGGCCAAGAAGCTCGACAGCGCTACTTTCCCCGGTCTGCAGGGTGGCCCGCTCATGCACGTAATTGCAGCTAAGGCTGCTTGCCTCGGTGAGGCTCTTAAGCCTGAGTTCCGCGATTATGCCCAGCAGATTGTGAAGAACGCCAAGGCCATGGCCGATAAGCTCAGCCAGCTGGGCTTCCGCATCGTGGCCGGCGGCACAGATAATCATTGCTTCCTGGTTGATCTGAGCGGCAAGGGGCTTAACGGCGCAGAAGCACAGGTGGCCCTGGATAAGGTGGGTATCACCGTAAACAAGAACGCCATCCCCTATGACAAGGGCTCCACCTTCAAGCCCAGCGGTATTCGCATCGGCACTCCCGCTGTGACCACGCGCGGCATGAAGGAGGACGATGTGCGCAAGGTTGCCGAATTCATTGGCCGCTGTCTGGCTATTCTGGCTGCCCAGAAGGTATGCGAGACTCCCGGAGCCTATGAGGAGCTGCGTGCAGAGGTATCTGCTTTCAACAAGCGCTTCCCGATGCCGTAAGTCCGGATTAAAACGATGCCTTATTTTGAAGGGGGGGAGCCGCATGGCTCCCCTCCTTCTTTTTGCCGGGCAGGACAGGATTTAATCTTGCCAAAGGAGAGGCTAAATGGCAGAATACCCGCATGGGTCATTACGGTAAACTTCTGGCAGTATTCTTTTTTGGCGTAGGCGCCATCATTACCGGGTGTCAGCAACAGGGCCGTAATAGCTATCTCCGCACGCCTGCTGCCGTTCGTTTCCAACCGGTTCGCACCCCGCTGGTGCAGCGCAGTATCTCCCGTCTGGCTCGCGAGGTGAATATCAAGGTGCGTATCATGCCCTCCAATTCCCGCCAGCGCCGTGGCTCACGGCGTCTGAATCCCGCTTTCATCACTATTCACAGCACGGCGAACCATGCGCCTTCTTCCACCGCCATGCAGCATTCGCGCGCATTGTGCCGCGGCGCCTTCACCAACCGCAGCTGGCACTTCACGGTGGACCAGTTCATGTGCGTGCAGAATCTGCCGCTGCGCGAGACCGGCTGGCATGCCGGCACCCCTGCTGGTAATCACAACTCCATCGGTATTGAAATGTGCGAATGCGAGAACCGGGGGCATAACCACTTCCGCACCTGGGATCGCGCAGCCAAGCTCACCGCAGTGCTCATGAAGCGCTACGGTATCAATCTGCGACGCGTAGTGCCGCATTATCACTGGACTCGCAAGAATTGTCCTGCACCCTTGCTGACCAATGGCAAACCCGGACCGAAGTGGGCATGGTTCCACAGCCGCGTGGACTATTACTACCGCTGCATTAACCAAGGTAAATCCAACCGCTGATGATGAACGGGCTTCAGCCTGATGCTTCCGTTTCCCGCATTCAGGGAATCGCAGCCCGCGATACGCAGGCATTGCAGGCAGCGGGGATTCAGACAGTTCAGCAGCTTCTGCGGCGTATCCCGCGCCGCTACGAAGATCGCAGCAGCATGCTGCCTATTCATCTTATTCAGGATGGAGATATTGTCTGTGCCCGTGTGCATGTATTCAGCGCAGGCTGGCGCTTCTCTTACAAGCGTTATTTCGAGGTATCTGCCGGCACAGTGGATGACCCGCACGGGGCGCGCGTTTACCTGCGCTGGTTCAATATGCCCTATGTGTCCAGACTGCTGGCCACGGGGATGAATCTTTCCATCTATGGCAAGGCCCGGTCATACGGAGGGAAAATGACCATTACCAACCCGGATTTTGAGGTTCTGGATGATGAAGATGCCGGGCGCAGACTGGTGGAAGCTGCGCTTGGGGGCACCTTGATGCCGCCGGTGGAGGTGGTGGAGGCCACTCCGGTGCACACCGGACGCATTGTTCCTATTTACCGCAGTGTGCCGGGTATAGCAGCACGCAACTATCGCACCATCGTGTGGAATACCCTGCAGCAACTTGCTGAGCAATTACCGACGCCCGGCTATGATGTTGCCCCGGCATACCCGTACTGGCAGGCAGTGCATGATATTCATTTTCCCGCATCTGAGGAGATGCACCGCAAGGCGCGGCTCCGTTTTGCCCTGGCAGAGTGTTTTGAACAGCAGTTTCGCGTAGCCTGGCGGCGGCATAGAGTGCAGGGGCGCCCCGGGCAGGTAACGGCCAGCTGCACGGCTTATATGGAGGAAATGCTGGAACGCCTGCCATTTGCGCTGACCCGTGCCCAGCAGCGCTGTGTGGAAGAAATCCGCCAGGATATGGCCTCCGAGCGGCAGATGAACCGCCTGCTGCAGGGAGATGTGGGCAGCGGCAAAACCCTGGTGGCACTCTGCGCCATGCTGCTGGCTGTCGGTAGTGGTAAAATTGCAGCCATGATTGCGCCAACGCAGATTCTGGCAGAACAGCATTATCGGAATTTCTGCCGCCTGCTGCAACATACGGATGTAAAGGTTTCTCTGCGCACCGCTGACCATGTGGATGATACCGGTCTGGTACTGGATGCCGGGATGCGCGATGACTCTCCGCGCATTATAGTAGGTACACATGCTCTGCTGTACAAGAAGCACAGGCCGCACAACCTGGGGCTGGCGGTCATCGATGAACAGCATAAATTCGGTGTGGAGCAGCGGGAACAGTTCATTGCAAGTGGGGAAAATCCGGATGTGCTGGTCATGACAGCCACCCCCATTCCCCGCACGCTTACGCTCACCCTTTACGGAGATCTGGAGGTATCTGTCATTGATGAATTGCCTGCCAACCGTGGAGAAATTGTGACGGCTCTGCGGAATCCCGCCAATATGAAGCGCATCATTGCCTTCATGAGCAAAGAGATGGATGCCGGACGCCAGATTTATATTGTCTCCCCGCTGGTGGAGGAAAGCGAAACAAAGAAACAGGCCAGCGCCACATCTGAGGTCAACCGCTGGCGAGAACTTTTTCCGGAGCGCAGGGTCGGGTTACTGCATGGCCGCATGAAGGCGGAGGATAAAGATGCAGTTATGCAGGAGTTCCAGCACGCGCGTCTGGATATTCTGGTGGCAACCACCGTGGTGGAGGTAGGGGTTGATATTCCGAATGCCAATATCATGATTATCAATGATGCGGATAGTTTCGGGCTTTCCCAGCTGCACCAGCTGCGTGGTCGAATTGGCCGAGGTGAACATAAGAGTTACTGCATTCTGCTCAGTTCTGCCAGACCTGGGGACCCGGGACGCGAAAAATTGGAGGTTCTCTGCCGCACCCTGAATGGTTTTGAAATTGCCGAGGAAGATTTCAGGCTGCGCGGCCCGGGCGATGTGCTCGGCACGGCTCAAAGCGGGCTGGGGGCTGTGGAGTTCACAGAATGGCTGGCAGATATGCGCCTGATTCACCGCGCTAATCGCGAGGCTGCGGCCATTCTGCAGGCTGACCCGGAATTGAGAAAGCCGCAGCATGCTTCGCTGCGGCTTCTGGTGGAATCTGATGCAGAGCAGGGGCTTACCTGCTGAGTTAACGCAGCCAGGCAAGGAATTCCTTATTGCCTTCCATGCCCTTGATGGGAGAATCAGCCACGCCGCACCACTCGCGCTTCAGCTCATTCACCACAAAATGATGTATCTTGTCGACTGCGCGCTGGTGCAGCTCCGGCTCGCGCACGATTCCGCCCGGGCCAATGTCTTCCGGCTGAAGTTCGAACTGTGGCTTGATGAGCACCAGCATATCTCCGCCGTCTTCCAGACAATCATAGGCCGCCGGCAGAATCTTTGTAAGAGAAATAAAGGAAACGTCACTTACAATGAGCTGCACTTTCTCGCCAAGGTCGGCAGGGGTCATGTATCGGGCATTGAACTGCTCTTTGACAATGACACGGGGATCATTGCGAAGCTTCCATACCAACTGATTAGTGCCTACATCCACCGCATGAACACGGATGGCGCCATTCTGGAGCAGACAATCAGTGAAACCGCCGGTAGAAGAGCCGATATCCAGGCATATTTTCCCTTCGGCCTTAACGGGAAAAGCCTGAAGAGCGCCCTCCAGTTTCAGGCCGCCGCGGCTGACATACTTCGGCTTATTCTTCACTGAAATGGGCAGGGTATCATCCACCTTGGTGCCGGGTTTGGTGATAACCTGACCCTTCACGCTTACCTCGCCTGCCAGGATGAGGCGCTGCGCCTGTTCACGTGAATCACACAGCCCCTGCTGCGCCACTAGTACATCGAGCCGCTGCTTTGCCATAATCAGAGTTGAGATTAATATGCAGCCTTGCGGGAACGCAGACCACGATTCTGGCCGGGCATGACCGGATAGCGGCGCTTCTGCGGGGCTACTGACTGCGGTGTGCGGTAAGAGGAAGCGCCGGGAGTTGTTGTGCGCGGCTGATTCTGCTGAGCTGCTTTCGGGAGAACAACTGCAGGCTTGCTCTCCACTGCGGGTGCAGGCTGCGGAGCAACGATTACCGGGGTGTTGGTCTCAATCTGCTTGGGAGCGGGTGCCGGAGCTTCAACAACTGCAGGCTGCGGTTGTGCAACAACAGGCTCAGGCGTCGGTGCAGGGGTGGGCTCCGTCACAACAGGCTGATTCTGCGCGATTGCAGGTGCAGCAACAGGCTCAGGCGTCGGCGCGGGGGCGGGCTCCGTTACAACCGGCTGATTCTGTGCGATAACTGGTGCAGCAACAGGCTCAGGCGTCGGTGCAGGGGCCTCGATTGAGGGTTGTACTACCGGCGCAGCTGTAGATACAGGCATACCAGTGGAGTACCCCGTATAAATGATTCGGGCACGGCCAGTGACAACGTCTGTCGGTTCAGAGCAAGAACAGACAACGAGACCAAGGGAAAGAAGATACAGGTTGCGTTTCATATATTAGGGAAGATGTAGATCAGTAAGAGATAAAATCGGCGTGGGTCCCGGCCCAGCAGGCTAGTCCGTATACCGTGGTTATGATGCTCATGAAAATGAATACCGGATCCATGGCCAGGCGACCGCGGTGCTCCTGCGGTGTCGGCAGCAAGGCACGAATGACCACAGCAATGGCAGCAAGCCAGAGGAAGAAATTGAAGTTCTGCCACCCGGGAGAACTGAATACTGCCCGGTACTCCGGTGATGTCTGACTCATTATATAATAGCCGGCCGCCGGAAGTACGGATATGATGGCAAATTCCGGACGCAGTTTCTTATTCGTGAACAAGCGCATCCATACCACACCCCAGAGCAGCACTGCAAGCGTGGCGGTAACTACGATGCTCCACAAGCCGCAAAGCATACCTGGCAGCGTG
>JAZOTV010000049.1:0-6518 GCA_045657815.1 Akkermansia sp. | reverse complement strand
CTCGTTCTCGGTAACGGTTACGACCACAACTGGGTACTCAACACAGCAGGTGACATCAACAAGCTCGCAGTAAGCGTTTACTCTCCAGCTACAGGTATCCTCCTCGAGGAGTACACTGACCAGCCAGGTGTTCAGGTTTACACAGGTAACTTCCTCACAGGTGAGGTTCCTGGTAAGCACGGCATCATGTACCCTATGAGAGCTTCTGTCTGCATCGAGACTCAGCTTTACCCTAACTCACCTAACATGCCGGAGTGGCCGTCAGCAACCCTCCGCCCAGGCGAGACCTACACCCACCGCTGCATCTACAAGTTCAGCGTGAAGTAAACCAGCTGAAATACAGCATTTTAAAGAACCTCGTGCTTTTTAAAGTACGAGGCTCTTCATTTTATATAAACGAATATGAAACGAATTTTCATAATGGCCTTATTGCCGTTACTTATTTCATGCGGAAAAGCCGCGTTTAACGCACAAAAGTGGGAAAACTCTCATCAAAGGCCTCGTTTACACCGGCGGGGTACCAGATGAAATGCCCGATGCCCAGGGAGGGGAAGGCTTCACCCGCATTCCAGGAGACCAGCCCCTGCACGCTGCCGGCGCATTCATTCTGCCAGATTCGCAGCCCCAGCTCCCGGGTGTTGACCTGGTTCTGCATGCCCTGGGGGTGCTGGTTGACCCGGTACTGCTGCGATTTCAGCTCCCCCAGCCCGAGGCAGGCGGTGAGCAGAAACGTGGAAAAAAGTGGCAGAATCAATCTCATGCTTTTCATTTTAGCAGCTGCCGCGGGCAAGTAAAGCCTGCTTTCTGCCTGCATCTGAACTTTTGTGCGGAAAAATCTGCCTTTGTGCTTGACATGGTTCCTGCTCTGTGGTACATTTCCGCACCGCCATGCGGTCAGTGTGCTTTGTATCACGGCACCACGCAGGCGAGAAACAACCGAAAATATACATTTTTAGATATGGTAGCAATCCGTCTTAACCGTCAGGGGTCCAAGGACCGTCCTTTCTACAAGATCGTTGTCGTTGACAGCCGCGCTCGCCGCGATGGTGATTTCATCGAGCAGGTGGGTACTTACAACCCCATGGCTGAGGGCGAGAACTACACGCTGAACCTCGAGAGCGTGGACAAGTGGATCGCCAATGGCGCCCAGCCCTCTGAGACTGTGGCCTCCATCATCAAGAAGGTTCGCGCCGCCAAGGCCTAAACCTTCTACCCGGAAACCTTTCTAGGTTGTTTCAGTGCGAGCCCCGGTGCTGCAAGGCATCGGGGCCGTTCTGCGTTTTGCGGCTGGGCACCGGGGGAGGGGTGAAGTTCCGAGCCTCGGCGGCTGGGTATCACCACCAGCGCAGGAAGAAGCGGAAGAGGTGCGTGAGCAGACCGCGGCCGTAGTAGAAGGAGTACCAGATGGATTTGCAGACAGGCACGGAGATAAACATGACCATGGCGATGACTGTGCTGCGCAGGCGGGAGTCGGAGGTGATTTCGTGGTAGCTGCGGCCAAAGAGGATGCGGAGCTCACAGGCAGCGGTGAGGATGCCCAGGTTGACGCACAGGAAGATGACCGGGAACATTTCTCCCAGGAGTAGCCCCAGGAGCACAGGCACCAATACAGCACCGCCAATGAAGATACAGCAGAGCTGCCAGCGGTAGAGTGATTCATTCTGCAGGTGCAGAGTGATGGCGGCGGTGAGGAAGTAGCCCAGCGGGCCCGCCGTGAGCATCCAGGGGAGATTGAGGTCTGCTGCCGGATTGATGCTGCTCAGGGAGAGCCCGCCACAGACCGCGCTGGTGACCAGCAGGGTGAGCATGGCTGGCGTGGTGAGGCTGTATTCCAGCAGGTAGGCCGCAGCCAGGGCGCCCAGAAAGCCGAGCGGCATGGTATAGGGATGTGAAATCAGCCAGAGATGGAAATCGTGCGAAAGCAGCCCGAGCGTGTTGCTGGTGGCCAGCAGGATGACAAGTGCAGCGCAACCCAGGTGGGCCAGTGTGGGGTGCGGGGCATTTCTGTAAGGTGTTTCCTCGTTCATGGGCGGGTGATTCGGGTGAGGAGTGCAACTGCTTCTGCGCGGGCGGGTTTGCCGCTGGTAGTGCGCGGAAGGGTGGCGTGGTAAACGGCGTGCGGCCGGTGGTAGCGGGGCAGGGATGCGCAGGCTGCGTGCAGGGCAGCTGCGGCATCTGCCGGGCCTTCCCAGAGCAGCGCTACGCATTGCCCCAGCACAGGGTGCGGCAGGGGGAGAGCCAGCACCTGGAGCCCGGTGAGGCGGCGCAGTTCCTGCTCGATGTTCTCTGCCTGGATTTTGACGCCACCGGAGTTGATGACGGCATCTGCCCTGCCCAGGATACGGAAATTGCCATCCGGGGTCAGTTCTGCCAGATCATTGGTGACCAGGTCTTGTATGCCGAGATAGGGCACATTCAGCTGCAGGGTGCCGGCGGCGCTAAGGGCGACTCCGACTCCGGGAAGGGGGGTGTAAAAGGCACTGCGCTGCGGCCCGTTGGCAGCCCTCAGCGCAATGTGTGAGAGGGTTTCCGTCATGCCGTAGGAGGTGAACACGCGGCAGGGCAGGTCCTGCAGCTGTTCCTCCAGGGCGGAATCTACAAAGCCGCCGCCCAGCAGGAGAGTGCGTATTCTGCCCAGCTGCTGCCTGCCGGTCTCCCGGGCCAGGGTGGTGGCCACTTGCATGGGGACCATCGGGGCAAAGTCGATTTCTGTGTGCAATTCTGCCAGCGGGGTGGAGCTGGGTTCTGTGGTGATGAGGTTCAGCCCGCCTGCCATCGCCCGCACCACCATCATTCTGCCGGCAATATATTGCAGCGGCAGGCAGAGCAATGCCGTTGCGCCCGGTTTTAATCCGAAAAAGCGGCAGCTTGCTTCTGCGCTGGCCCGCATGGCTTCCCGGGTAGCAATCATGCGTTTGGGTGCCCCGGTGGAGCCGCTGGTATGCAGCTCTATGCCCGGGGAGTCAGACCACCACTCTGCCAGGAAATCGGCCAGCGCGGCCTGTGTTCCGCTGCGTCCCTGGCGCCAGGCGGCCAGGGAGTCGGGGGTGATGGTGATGCCATCTACGCTGATGGCCCTGGTGTTCATATTAGTTTCCCTTTTCGGTGCGGCGGGTTGTGACCACCTCGCGCAGGTAGCGCAGCAGTTCGAGTCTGCCGTTGGCCAGCACGGGTTCTGCGCAGAGTGCCAGGTGGCACCGGGCGGCCTGCTGCATGGTGTTGAGCGTGGCGGCTGTGTCGCGCACCATTACGCCGGTGGTGGCTAGTGAGGGGAAGCGCCCTTCGAATTCATCACGCGTTTCCACTGAAATGATGACTCCCAGGGGCTCCAGCGCACGGGGCATCCAGGCGCGCATGGTGGCAGTGCTCAGCTGGATATCGCAGCCGGCCTTCAGGGCGGCCATGAGTGCAATGGAGAGGTCGATATCGCTGGTGAGCTTTTCGACACGGAGGCAGATGGCCAGGGGCTTGTAGCTCAGCGTGGTGCTTTCTGCCGGGCTTTCGTTGAGCACAGTAGTGGTGCCGAAGATGTTTTCCCACCAGTAGCCGATGGAATCTGCCGCGGCGGAAAGAAGGTTGATGTCATCCGGGCCCGGCTTGGGAGAAAGGGTCTCCCAGGGGGCAAATGCCAGGTTGCGCAGAGTGCCGCGCTGCTGCGGACGGGCGGTTTCTTCCCACTGGCTCAGGGCGGTGATGAAGTTGGGCCCGCCGCTCATGGGGATGGTATTCTGCCAGCCCGGGCTGGGCAGGGCGCCCGGGCGGTGTTTCGGGCAGCAGTTGATGGAAACGAGACTGGCGGCCGTCAGGCGGAGCCAGAGTTCTGTTTCCTGCTTATCACGGGAGTAGATGCCGACAGCTCGTTCTTGCGAAATCTTGCGCTGTGTGCGGCCTGCTTCCTCCGTGCTTTCCACACGAATGACACCGAGCACCGGTACATTGTGCGCAGCCTGGGCGAAAGCGCTGCCGGGGTGAACACCGAGGCGCACGCCGGGAGTCCATATCTGGGAGCCGATTTCCGTTGAGCCGGGGGCAACGAGCCAGGACTCTCCCTTCTGCAACTTGGTGAGCAGCTGAATCTGGTCCTCGCTGAGGGGGCGGCTCATGGGGCCGATGCTGCCGCCCTGCATCCAGCCGGGCTGGGCGGTAATGCCGGTCACGGCATCGCGCAGGGCGTTCATGAAGTGCTGGTTGTCATACACCTCCGCATGCACGAAGAGCAGGTGCGGTGCGGCGGGATCCTGGCCGGCGCGGGTAAAAAGGCTGCCGCAGATATCGCGGATGGCCTGTGCCCAGTCTGCATGGGAAGAAATGTAGATGCTGCTGCTGCCGCCGGTGCCGCCCAGGAGCGGCCTGCCTGCAGCAGCTGCTGCCATATCATTGGTGTGTTTCAGGCTGCCGTGGTAAATGAGACCGTTTACGCGTTCACTGGTAAGCAGCTTGCGGGCAATCTGGTTATCCAGACAGGGCAGCATCTGCATGCGCGGGAACTCGAAGCCGGCCTCGTTCAGCAGGCTGGTCAGGCGGTCTGCCAGCAGCACAGTGTGTGCAGAGGGTTTGTAGAGAACGGTGTTGCCGGTGACCCAGGCGGCTGCAATGCCACCCACTGCTTCCTCCAGCGGGTGAACCCGGCCGGGTGCCACGGTGATGAGCCCCAGCGGTGTTGGCTGGGTGCCGTCCAGCAGACCGGGTTGTATGGAGCTGTTCTCATAGAAGCGCAGGGAGTCAATGGCGTTAGCTACTTCCTGGTCTGCTTCTTCAACGGTGAATCCGGCATCTCGCACCAGCAGGGCTATGAATTCGGTGCTGTGTTTTTCCAGCAGGCGGGCTGCCTGCAGCAGGTGAATGCGGCGTTCCTCCAGCGTGGGAGGAATCTGCACCGCTGCGGCAGCGGCGCTGTTCAGTGCTTTGTTCACCAGATCGAAATCTGCGGAGTAATAGCGGTAATCTTCCTGCCCCGGGGCGGTGTGCGAACGGCGGATGCACAGCAGTTGAGATTCTGCTACCTTGCCATCTATGCGCAGCGGAATCTGCTCCTGCGGACGCTCTGCCTCTGCGGCTGCGGCGCTGTACAGGGTGTCCATATGAGCGCGGTCGGTGATTCGGCTCAGCCGGGTGAAGGTGTAGGAACCATCTGCACCGGGGGCTTCGCGAGCCTGTTCCTCGCGGCCGCTCAGGGCTGCCAGGAAATGCTGGCGCATGCGCCCCCAGCCCATGGAATTGGGCTCCAGCTCACCACCGGATGCCAGAATGCCTTCCGGGCGGCCCAGCTCCTGCACCAGCTTGAGCAGGTAGGCCTCGAATCCGGCCTCGCCACCCTCTGCGGTGACTCCGGCTGTCAGCACAATGCGGGCGCCGCCTTTGGTCAGCACTCGGGCTATGTGGTTGGCCAGGCCGGAAATGAAGCAGAATTGGGGCTCGCCCTCGCGCCCGGCGCGGCCCCAGCTGAGCAGGCCGTAGGCAATGTCGAAGAGATTGTGGGTGCCCACAACCGGGGTGAGCACCTTTTCCTTGGTGCTCATGGCGGTGGAAATCAGCTGCTTGTAGCGGGTTTCCGTTTCGCCTTTGTTGCGGCAAATCTCATTGGCTGTTCCGTAGTTATAGGTGTTCTCCTGCTCAGCCTCCAGGTGGCTGCCCTTCACCAGCAGCACTTTGAGCGGGGCGGCTCCCTTTGCTGCGCGGGCGGTGGACCATTCGGTCATTTCGCGCAGCAGGGCGGGGCTTCCCTTCAGATAAGCCGGAATTTCCAGTGCGGCATCGGCCTTGTGCAGGGCTGAACCGGCCATGGCAAGGCGGAAGGCTTCTGCCACGATGTTCATGGTGGTGGAAAGGCCGCTTTCCACAATCACGGGGCGCGGTGTGCTGCCTTTCACCGATAATTTGAGCAGCGGGCGCAGCTTTTCGGCCAGGGCCTTGGCACCGGCTTCCGGTGAGTAGGGGGTCAGGTTCGGGCAGAGACGCCAGGGTTGAATCACTACGCCCACACTGTCCTGCCTGGTCAGTATGGCTTCCAGGTGCTTGTAGTATTTCTCGGCGCTTTTGGGGCCGAATACCTGGGGAACCAGCGGGTTGAGCGCCAGTGTAAGTCCGTCCTTGCCGGCTTCTTTTACGCGCTTGGCGACTTTGTCTGCCAAGGTGGGCAGGGTTAATTCCCCAAAAGTGGAGCGGAAGATGCGCTGCACCTCTGCAATGGCGGCTCCCTGCATGCTGCGGGCTGCCATGGCCGCTGCCTTGAAACGCAGTTTGCCCACGGTGCTGAAAATAGCGGGTACGCCGCCGTGTTCTGCCAGGAGCCGGCGCAGGCTTTCTGCCTGTTCAGCGGGCGAAGCGGCATGGAATACACTGCTGCAGAGTTCCTGCACAAAGCTCAGGTTCTTCTTGTCTGTGGCCAGGCGCGCCAGGGCGGAAATCAGTGTGCGCTCGTCTGAGCGTATGGCTTTCAGCGAGGTAAGCAGCAGCTCCTGCGCCATATCTGCCGCGCGCTGGGCCAGTGTGCGGTCATCCCATTTGCGCTTCTTTGC
>JAZOTV010000048.1:0-10283 GCA_045657815.1 Akkermansia sp. | reverse complement strand
TGAAATCAGCTGCGGCTGCGCCGCAGGGAATTTTTCAATTGTCAATCGTCATTAGTCAATTGTCAATCCAAACGGGCTATGCATCAATATTTAGGGCTGCTTGATGATGTGCTCACCAATGGGGTGGGCAGGGAGGACCGCACCGGCACCGGCACCATCGGTGTGTTCGGGCGGCAGATTCGCTGCGATTTGCGCGATGGCTTTCCCTGCCTGACTACCAAGAAGCTGCACCTGCGTTCCATCATTTACGAGTTGCTCTGGTTTCTGAAGGGCAGCACCAATGTGCGCTGGCTGCAGGAGCGCGGTGTGAGTATCTGGGATGAGTGGGCCGATGAGAACGGTGATCTGGGGCCGGTGTACGGAAGCCAGTGGCGCGCCTGGCCGGATGGCAAGGGCGGCAGTATTGACCAGATTGCCAAGTTGATTGACGGGCTGAAGAATAATCCCTGGAGCCGCCGCCACCTGGTGAGTGCCTGGAATGTGGCCGAGGTGGATGGCATGGCCCTGCCGCCTTGTCACTGCCTGTTCCAGTTCTGCGTGATTCCGGCGCAGAAGGAGGGCGAGAAGCACGGCCTGAGCCTGCAGCTCTACCAGCGCAGCTGCGATTTGTTCCTCGGCGTGCCCTTCAACATTGCCAGCTACGCGCTGCTGCTCATGATGGTGGCGCAGGTCTGCGGCTACGAGGCCCGCGAGTTTGTGCACACCTACGGTGACCTGCATCTTTACAAGAACCACCTGGACCAGGCCCGCCTGCAGCTGAGCCGCGAGCCACGGCCGCTGCCCACCATGCGCATCAACCCTGATGTGACGGAGATTGACGGGTTCGATTTCTCTGACTTTGTGCTGGAGAACTATGACCCGCACCCGCACATCAAAGCCGCCGTTTCGGTATGAGCCTCAGCTTCACAGGAGTGGTGGCCATGGATGCCGCCCGCGGTATCGGCCTGAATAACGGTATTCCCTGGCGGCTGAAGGAGGATATGCAGCTCTTCAAGCGCATTACCATGGGGCATCCCATCCTCATGGGGCGCAAGACCTGGGAGAGCCTGGGCCGTCCGCTGCCCGGCCGCCAGAATATTGTGCTCACCCGCAATGCGGACTACGTGGCCGAGGGCGCGGTGGTCATCACCGACCTGGCTCAGCTGGAATCCCTGGAGCTGCAGGACCCGGAAATCATGGTGATTGGCGGGGCCCAGCTGTATGCCTGCATGCTGCCGCAGATGCAGCGGCTGCATGTTTCTGAGGTGGAAGGCACGCACGAGGTGGATACCTGCTTCCCGGAGTTTGCTCACCACTTCGCCACGCGCACCCCGCAGCAGGAGTACGCCGGCTTTACCCACGTGCTGTACGAGAAGGCCTGACGCTCGTGAACACCGCCGCTTCCATCATCATGTTTCTGCTGGGCTGTGGTGGCCTGGCACTGACGCTTTTCACCAGGCTTCGCAAGCATTCGCGAGCCGTGGAGCTGGGGGTGGTCTGTGCGCTGCTGATGCTGATACCGACTGCGGCGGCAGATTCTGTGCCGGTGCGCTGCGTGCTGGGCTGTTTATGCTTTGTTCTGCTGGCGCTGCCGGTGGGCTACTGGTTGAACTTTACCCCGAAGGGAAGACGATGCGCGAAGAAGAACCGCCAACGCCGGTAGGCGATATCGGCACATGGGATTTCCAGACCTTGCTCAGCCAGGCTGAGGCAGGGCATGCCGATGCGCAGCATTACCTGGGCGATTTGTATGACCTGGAGCCCGATGGCGCAGAGGAGGCGGTGCTGTGGTGGAGCCGGGCGGCAGCGCAAGGGCATGCCGCTGCCACGAGTGACCTTGGCACCGCGTATGAATGCGGCTCCGGGGTGGAGCAGGATGTGGAAAAAGCCATTGACCTCTATCGCCGGGCGGCAGAACTGGGGGATTGCCTGGGCATGGCGAATCTGGCGCGGGCGTATGAATATGGCATCGGGCTGCCTGTGGATAAGGCGCAGATGGTGCTGTGGTACCGCCGGGCGGCAGAGCAGAATTCCGCCGAGGCGCAGAACCGCCTGGGCTTTTGCTATGATACGGGAGATGGCGTGGTGCAGAATCCGGCGCTGGCGGCCTATTGGTATAGCCGCGCGGCGCACCTGAATGAGCCGGGGGCGCAGTATAACCTGGCCTGCTGCTATGAGGTAGGCGCGGGGCTGCCTGTGGATGGCGCTGCGGCGCTCCGCTGGTATCAGCGGGCGGTGGAGGCGGACTCGGCCCGGGCCATGCATCGCCTGGCCTGGGCGTACCGGGAGGGCGAATTCGGCCTGCCTGTGGATGAAGCGGAGGCCTGGCGGCTGCTGGAGCTGGCCGAGGAACAGGGGCTGGAACTTGCCGCGAAAAGCAGGGAGGAATGGTCATGATGGAAGTGGATTTTCTTCTGCTGGCGGCGACGCGTCCCTGGGCTCTGGGCGCGCTGATAAGCATTCTGGGCTTTGGCGGCCTGGCGGTGATGTTCGGGAACCGCTGGCATGAGTCGGACACCGTGGGTGAGCTGACCATTGTCTTCGGGCTGATGGCTGTGGGCCCCATCCTCTGTCTGCTGCCTGCGGAGTTACGTCACTCTATTGCAGATTCTCCTTTTGACAGGGAGATTTTCTGTGGCCTGGTGTTGCTGGTGATTGTGGCGCTCTGGGCGGGGCTGCATTTTCTGGTGCGTTATATGAGGCGCATCCGCCACGAGTGCCCGCGCACGCAGCGCCAGGGGCGCCCCAGTCCGCGCGGGCAGGGACGCCGCGGAAAAAAGGGCAGAAGATAAGGAAGAATTACGAACATGAGCGCGAAAGAGGATAAAGTAGCTGTGGCCGGGAGCATGGTGCTGGCTCTGCTGAAGCCGTTTCTGGTGATTTTCGGCGGCCTGGTCATGCTGGTGATGCTGGTGCTGGTGGGTATACAGGGGGAGATGCTGGTGGATTACTTCGTGAGCGAGCGGGTGTATCCGGCACGCGCGGATGTGGTGGATCCGGCTCTGGATGGCAAGCTGGTGCGGGTATCCGGGCCGCTCTGCACGGATGAGACCGTGAATTGGCCGGGATATGGTTCCTTTCCCCAGGTGGTGGAAGTGGATGATCTGGGCCCATATGTTGCAGCGCAGAACCTGACCCTGGGCGTGTGGAAGGTGGAGCGGCTGTATGGCTGGCGTGGGAAACCCTTCGGCTATCTGCACCAGAACCAGCCGGGGGTGGAGCGGGTGGAAACGCCTGCCGGGGCGGTGATGGTGCTGCGCTCCGGTGCGCCGGTCACGGTGGTGGCCCGCCAGCGGGGGGATGTGCTGGATTTTACCGAGGAAGATACCTGGGCGCGGCTGGGTGAGGCATCCCCACACTATGCTGACCATGTGGACACCGGGCAGACGGATGTTTCGCTGGAGTCATTCGGAGGCGTGGCGGGCTTTGCGCTGGTGGTGTATTCCATGTTCTGGATTCTCGTGGGCCTGATGTTCCGCCGCTGGTGGTGGGGCCCGGCTATAGGGGGTGGGTTGCTTCTGGTGCTTATTCTGGTGAGTTTGTGTAGTGCGGTGTGCAGGGGATGAAGCGCTATGTGCTTCCCTTGCTGAAAAAATACCCCATACGGGGCCTGTGTGGGCTTGCTATGTGGGGGTGTATCTGCTAGGATGGCACTATGCAATGTGTAATCAGTACTCAGGCTCCGGTAGTGCAGATGCTCAGCCATGAATGGTATGGCAAGGCGGTCGGTGTGCCGGTGGAATTCAGTTTCTGTGTCGAGGGGGATTTTCTGGTGTATCGTGCTGCGCAGAAGGCTGCGGTGGTGATTCATCCGGAGGCTCAGCCCGGGCAGTTCAAGGAAGAGCTGTGGATGTATGATACGGCGGAGTTTTTTGTGGCAGATGCCGGGGGTAAGAATTACATGGAGTTCAATTTGTGCCCGAATGGTGCCTGGTGGGCCTGTGCTTTTCAGGGGCCGCGCCAGCCGCTGGCGGGCGCCGGGATGCCGGAGGGTGTGGTGACCACGGGCTGTGTGCGTGCTGATGGCTGGGAAGCAGAAGCAAGGCTGCCGCTGGCCTGCCTGCGCTCCATTGGTATTGATGTGAACACCTGCCGCCTGGCTGCCACGTGTATTCTCAACAGCCCGGATTACCAGTTCTGCACCACTTCCGATGACCTGAGCGGTGAGCCGGATTTCCACCGACCCTGGAGCTGGGCTCAGGCTGCCATGCAATAAATCCCCGGAGACTCCGATGGCTGCGAATACCAAGACGAATGCCATGCGCCTGCTGGAGCAGAAGAAAATTCCATACCAGCATTATACCTACGAATCCGAGGGGGCCATTCCGGGGCTGGAGGTAGCCGCTCTGCTGGGGCAGAACCCCGCGCAGGTGTTCAAGACGCTGGTGACCACCGGGCGCAGCGGGGCGCATTATGTGTTTGTGATTCCCGTGGGCGCCGGATTGGAGCTGCGCAAGGCAGCCAAGGCCGTGGGCGAGAAATCGCTGGAGATGCTGAAGCAGAAGGAGCTGCTGCCCCTGACCGGCTATGTGCACGGCGGCTGCTCGCCCATCGGCATGAAGAAAAACTTCCGTACCACTATTGATGCGAGTGCGGCTGGCTTCGATTCCATTATCTTTTCCGGCGGCCGCATCGGCCTGCAGGTTCAGGTGGCTCTGCCCGATTTAGCAAAACTGGTTCGCTTTGAATTGGCCGATATTACCACGGAGCTTATTCATAACTGAGGCATTGCTGCAATGCTCCACCCCGCCAGAAGACCGATGATGAGGTAGAGGAGGAGTGCAAGGCTCCCCGCCAGCCAGGTGCGCGGCCAGCTGAGCAGCTGCACGATGCGCGAGGCTGCCATGACGCTGAGCAGGATGCCGGTAAGCTGGAAGATGAAGCTCATCAGTATTCCCGTCTGCATGACAACGCTGGCATAACTCGCCAGTAGCATGATGACGGAGGCGCAGAGGAAGGCAATGAGGCCGGCCACCATGGCGTTTTTCGGGCGTTTGAGCTTGTCTGCCAGGTAACAGGCGGCGGAGAATGCAGCCCAGATCAGAAAGCAGAAGAGCAGGGCAAGCCCTGTTTCCAGTGGATTTGCGGGAACCATAGCAAAGGAATAGACCCACCGTAGCGGAGGGCTGTTCGCTGATTGTTTTTCAAGTTCAGCGGCGCAGTCGCTGCATGGTGAGCCCCATGGCCGTATCCCGGAAAATTTCCAGTGTGGTGGTTTTTGAATTCCGGATGACCATTGCCGCGAAGGTGGCATCCTGGCTTACCAGTATCTGGTTGGTGCGGGGCATCAGAAGCTCCTTGATTTCTGCCTGTGGCGTATCATCCCTGCAAGGGGTTGTAAGAACATGAACCAGGGATTCAACCGTGGGCTCCATTTCTGCCTGCCGCAGCAAATCTGTGATGGATTCTGCTATGCATTCCAGCACGGCTCCGTTGCGCTCCCGGTGCCCGACCAGTTCCGTTTCCCACTGCCACATCTCTTTGTTGCTCAGGGTGACACGCTGCAGAACAGGCAGCTCTGCTTCCGCATATACCGGAAAGCAGAGCGCCAGACTGAGAAACAGTGAGCGGAGCTCCTTCATCAGAGCAGGTCAATGGGAAGTGCGGTGCCGGTCTCGCCCAGGGTGAAGGATATACCGAAGCCTTCTTCACGCTTGCCGCCGTTATCTCGCAGGAATACCGTGGCACCGATGTACCAGGCACCCGCATGGCGGAAGAGCGAATACTGCTGAATCGGGAACCGGCCGTCTATATCATCATAATAGAGCTTGATGGCGAATGTGTATTTCTCGCTCAGGCGTATATTGGTGGTGACATGGAACTGACCGGTGTCCTCCTGAACCGGGTGATCCTTAATGACACGGTAGGAGACATAGGCTTCAAGCCAGTCTGTGGGGACAACCCGGGCGCCAATGCTGTACTGCCAGAAGTCCTCACCGCCGCTGATAGTGGGGGTCTGGGTGGTCAGGAAGCATTCCAGACGCTTGGACGGCGCAAAGCGCACGATGTTGTACAGGCTGGAGAAATCGTATTCTGTGGTCGGGTTGTTGACGTTGTAATCGCAGAAGGCATCCCAGCTGAGCAGCTTGATTCTTTCGCCATCCACGCTGGAAAGGAATGTATTGCGCAGACCAAAGCGCCAGACATTCCAGTTGCCCCAGCCATCAATGCCGGAATAGCCGCAGAGATCCAGCGGCATGGGGCTGGAGATACTGCCGCTGCGGGTGCTGGACCATACATCCACCTGAGGTACGTTCTTGTTGGATGAGGTTGCGCTGCCACTGGAGAATGTGGCATAAGGCTGAATGATGTGGGTCAGGCCGTCCAGCCCATAGGCCTTGAGCTTGAAGTCCGGGTAGGTGTTGTGGAACTTCATGTTGAAGTCGCAGCCCACATAGCCGAGGAAACGGTTGTCGGAGCCGATGCCGCCTACATCATAATACCCGGTGTAGCCACCGCCTGCCTTCGGGGTGATATGCAGGAACTTCCAGGCTGTGAGGTGGCTGGTGAACTCATGTGTGGAGTTGACGCGGAAATAGCTTTCCGTGTTCATCATGCGGGTGTAGTAATCCCGCAGTTCCTTGTCCTTGATTTCCTCTAGCTTGGTCTTATACAGTGCTCGCTGGTCTGCGGGCAGATACTGCCGCATGATGGTGGCACTGTTGTTGGTCTCGTAGCTGATACCGGTGTTGCCAATGGCGGAGCGCACACGGTAGAATGAGGCCTCCAGTCGCTCGTCCGTCGTGTAATAATCATTCGCGGCAAAGCGGGTATAGACCATGCTCTGGGTGTTGCTGGTGCGGCGTACCAGGCGGACTGTGTTGTCCGGCTTGTCATTGGTGCGGCTGATTTCGGGCAGGAAGTCACGCAGCATGTACTGGTCGCTCGCTACATTCACGTTGGTGGCAAGGTGCCAGTTTGCATGGGGGTCTGCATCTGGTGTGACATCCCACAGCGCTTTCATGCTGAAGAAATAGCGCTTGTCATCCACCGGTGCTCGCGGTGTGTCCACCGGGTTGATGGCGGGGTCTGTATCCTTTGCAAAGTAGGAGAAGAACCCGGTCATGTCCTTATATTTTTTGGACATGGCAATGTCCTCGATATCCAGACCAGTGGACAGGCCGCGGCGGGTGCGTGCATCGAGGTGCATGGTTGCCAGGTAATCTGCCGTGGGCATGATGCCTTCCACCCGGCGGTTGCCGAAGAGAATGCCGTAGCTGTTTTCCAGGTAGGTACCCCAGTGAGAGCGGCTGCCGAATCCGGGCATATAGCCTTCCCGCGGGTTCAGTGAGTGGGAGAAGGTGAACCAGCCCAGCACCGGCACGGTAATGTCGGTGTCTCCTGCTGCAATGCTCAGGCGGGATACCTTGCCGTAATCGCCCGGATAGATGGTGAGTGTGCCTGTGCCGATCCAGGTAGAGGGAACCTGCACATCCTCTGTGGTGACATAGGCATCATAAACAGTAATGAAATCCTTGCCTTCGGCATCCTTCGAGTATTCAATCCGGGAGCCGCGCACCATCAGGCCGTTTACCTTGATGCGTACTTTGTTGACGGCGGTCTGCCTGGTTTTCCAGTTGTAGAAACCACCATCCTCACCGCGTACCAGCACATCGTCCTGATACATCGTCAGGGGACCGGAAATGATAGCTTCGCTGCGGTCCAGATTTGCTTCTATGGCCGGAGCATGGATATCGGAGCCCGCATCCGTGCGCAGACGCAGTAGAGACTTCTCTCCGGCCTGGTAGCGGAACACGCTCTTCTCCTGGTCATAGGTGATGGTGCCCCCCTCGCTGGTCACTTGCAGAGTGTCCGGAATTTCCGGCGCTTTCTTACCCAGCCCGCTTACGGTGCGGTCGGTGATATCCAGTATGGGGTTTGTCCGGTCTTTATTATCAAAGATTTCTTCCGGCAGTGGTACCAGGTCTGCACCGTGGGCAGGTGCCTGGGTGAGACTTCCCAGAATCAGGGCGAGAGTAAGCTTGCTGTGCCGTCTTTTCCGTTTCATATGGTGCTTCCCGATAACGCTATTTATTCTGCCTGAATGTTACGGATTTGTCAAGCATCTGCCGCCTGTGTTGCAGCAGATTTTAACCCGGCACCGCAATAGCGGGTAATGAGGCGCTCTGGTGCCGTATGTAAATCAACTACCACAAGGCAATCCAGTGTGTCGCCGAACTCGCTGTCGACGTTGAAGGAAACCATTTCTCCGGCCAGGCGCAGATACTGACGCAGCAGCACTGGAATGCTGCGGCCGTCCGGTTCCAGGTCGGAAACCAGGGCGGAAAGCAGGCGCAGGTCTGCCACACCCTTGGGCAGCAGACGCACATCTTCGCTGAGCAGATCCATCTTGCGAGGCGGGGTCTTGGCCTGCACATCTCTGGACAGTTCAGTGTTCATGCAGTGGCATTTAAGGTATTCATACATCAGAGCGCGGGAACGCACGGTGTATTCAGAAGACACACTGACCGTGCCGTAAAGGTAGCGATATTGCGGATATTTACGCACAAAGTGGCCAATGCCCATCCAGAGGGTATCGAGCGAGGCCGGGTGTTTCTGGTAAGGGGCTGTGATGAATGCACGCCCCATTTCCAGCCCGTTTTTAACGTGGTTCACAAAGGAGTTGCCGAGTACGAAGAATTCGGAGTTGTAAATGCCGGTCACGCCGCGAGCCTTCACAATCTCGTCTGTCCGGCCCATGCGGTAGGCGCCGGCAATGCGCTTATGAGCGGGATCCCACATGATGAGGTGCTCGTAGTAAAGATCGTATTCATCGGTGTCGCAGGCGGTGCCGGAACCCTCGCCCACGGCGCGGAAGGTGATTTCGCGCTGCACGCCTATCTCATGCAGAAGATGGGGAATACGGCTGCCCTGGGCGGTGTAGATGCGCAGCCCGGTGCTCTTGTGGGTGTAGAGCAGGTGCGTCTCCTCCGGCAGGGAATCGATTTCAGCCTGCAGTACATCCGGCTCCTCCGGTGCATCAATGGGAACCATATTGCGCGGTATTTCCATCACACTGGCCGCAGAGGCATCGGAGTAGCGCAGCATCATGCTGCTCAAGCGCAGGTAGTCAGAAAGCGCGGCATCTGATTCGGCCATCTCAATGCGGCTGGGAGATATCGGCCTGCCCACGCGCACCTGGTGCAGCGTGCGGCGGTCGCGCTTGATTTCACGGGCCAGCAGAGCAGAGCGTTTCTCCTTGCACATGCGTGTCACTGCCTGGAACAACCAGCCATTCTGACCGGAAAAATGCATGGGCACCACGGTGGGCTTTACCTTGCGTATGATGGCGGCCATATTCTCCTGCCAGGGGTCATCGATGACTCGCCCATCTGCCTCTGACCAGGAGGCGGCGGAACCACTGGGGAAGATGATGAGGCAGTGGCCGTCGCGCAGCCATTTCAGCATTTCCCGCATGCCGCTCATGTTGGCCCGCTTGGCTTCCTCGCCCCCGTATACATCCACCGTAATCTGGTAGGGGCGCATGCCGCGCACGCAGTGCAGGAATTCATTTACCACGATGCGTACATCGCTTCGCACTTTCATGGCGATGTCGCCTATCATCAGCCCATCAGACATGCCGTGCGGGTGGTTGCTTACGATGACGCAGGGGCCTTCTGCGGGTATGTTCTCAATGCCTTTTACCTCGTAATTCAGCGGCAGATGCTTACAGGCCAGCCGGAAGAAGTTATCGGTGCTGCCGGCGTTCATGTCATCCTCCACCTTGGAGTGCGCCACGTTGAATTCATGGAAGCCGAGAATCCTTTCGCCGATGTTCAATAGCCATTCCGGTAACCGCTTCCCGCCGGGGATATGCTCCCCCAGATCCATGATTTTCCTGTTCATAATGTGTGTGGCGGTGCATCCATGCACCGTATTGTTATTCTAACATATGGCATGTTGTGGGTCAATGTCAAAACAACTTGTCATGTTATTTTTCGCGTCGATGTGTCACTGAGCTTTTACAAGCGACTTTTTTTCTCATTATGCTGAGGTATACGAGTAGTTGTATTTGCTTGAATCCTAATTTGCCAGTGCGTAGCGCAGTTCGGTACTGACTTTAGCGTCGACTGCTCTGCCGTGGCGGCTTGCCGGGGTAAATTTCCAGTTCCGCAGTATCCAGCTGCGGGTGTGCTGGTCCAGGGGGCGGCTGCCGCTGGGGTGGGTGATGCTCACTTTCCTGGGGGTCCCCTCTGCATCTACCTCAATGAGCACCCCCACAATAAGCTCCCGCAGCTGCAGCCGCAATGCTGCCGGCCTGGGAGGAGGCGGGCAGTGCCTGTATGCTGGGGGAGTGTAGTTTT
>JAZOTV010000047.1:0-5884 GCA_045657815.1 Akkermansia sp. | reverse complement strand
GCAGACGTTGGCTGCGAGATTTTATGGAGTGGGGGTAAGGAGAATCACGCAGGATTGCTGGGGGCGGGTCCAGCGGAGGGGGAGCCCGGCGGCCATGAGGGAATCACCGCCCAGGGGCTGCCCGTGCAGCGGGCAGTGGGTGCCTGTGGCATCCGGGCCAAGCTCGGTGAGGGTGTAGCGTGTGGCGGGGTTGAGGCCGCGCAGGGGGATGCGGGTGCACTGGTCGGTGTAGAGGCGCTGGGTGGTGTATGCCAGGAGGAGGGCCTGGCCCTCGTGCGTGTAGAGCAGGGCGCAGTCCGGCCCCTCGTAGGGCGAGACCAGGCGGTGCAGCTCGCCCAGCTGGGTGATGGGGCGGAGCCGGGCGGCCAGCTCCACGCGTTCCCGGATTTCGGCCATTTCCTCCGGGCAGAGGGTGCGTGGGTCGAGCTCCAGGCCAAGTCTGCCGGCCAGGGCCACATCGAAGCGGAATTTGAGGGAGGTTTCGCGGCCAGTGTAGCAATTCGGGCTGGCGGTCACGTGGCAGCCGATGGCATTGGCCGGGAAGAAGAAGGAGGCGGCCCACTGCATGCGCAGGCGGTCGCAGGCATCGGTGTTGTCCGAGAGCCAGAATTCCTCGTGGAAGGCAGCTGCGCCGCAGTCGAGGCGGCCGCCGCCGGCGGAGCAGCACTGGAAGGTGACATGGGGGAAATCCTGCCGCAGCCCGCGCATGAGGTCGTAGTAGCGGCTGATGTAGTCGAAGAACAGGTTGCCCTGCTGCTGCGGGGGCAGGTGGGTGGAGCCGGTGTCGGAAATCTTGCGGTTGCAGTCCCACTTGATGTAGGAAATACCCGGGTTTCCGCTGAGAACACGGCGCACCGGGTGGTCGATTCCGGTGGCGGGGTTGGTGAGGTCGAGCACGAGCTGGTGGCGCTCCTCGCGCGGGGTGATGCCGGGCAGGCGGAGGGCCCATTCCGGGTGCTGTTCGTACAAGTTGCTGCGGGGGCACACCATTTCCGGCTCCATCCACAGGCCGAAATCTATGCCGCAGCTGTGGGCGTGGTCAGTAAGGGAACTGAGCCCCTCCGGCAGTTTGGCGGGGTTGGCTTCCCAGTCGCCCAGGGAGGAGGTGTCATCATCCCGCTGGCCGAACCAGCCGTCATCCAGCACAAAAAGCTCGATTCCGAGGCTGGCGGTGCGCTGCATCATCTCGCGCAAGGCGGGTTCATGCACATCGAAATGCACGCCTTCCCAGCTGTTCAGCAGGGTGCGGCGGGTTTCCAGCCCGTGGGGGATGACTTGGCGGCGCAGGTAGCGGTGCAGGCTGCGGCTGGCGTGGGCGGCCCCGCTGTGGCTGTAAACCAGGATGGCGGCGGGCAGCTCAATGCTGCGGCCGGCGGGCAGCGTGTAGGGGCTGTGGGAAAAATCGTGCCCCATGCGCAGGTAGAGGTGGCCGTAGCTGCTGTGCTTGAAGCTCAGCTCGTAATTCCCGCTCCAGGCCAGGGCACCCAGCAGGCAGGGAGTGCCTTCCTCCTGCATGGGGGAGCCCAGCGAGAGCAGGAAGCCGGGGGTGCCTTCCTGGGCGGTTTTGATGCCGGTGCAGCTGCCCACAGAGAGCGTGTTGCCGCGGGCAATACTCTGCTGCTGCATGTAGTTTTCGCCGCTCCAGCCTCCGCGGAAGGTGCAGAGATGGTAGGATGCCGCCTGCACGGGCAGGGCGGCAGAATCTGCCTGCAGCAGGGAGATACAGCCTGTGCCCCGGTTGCTGAGCCGGGGGGAAAGGGTGAAGGTATCTTCCTCCGGGAAAGCAGTCAGGCGCAACTGCACCTCCAGCTCCGGGTGCAGCGGATCCGCCAGCAGAAAATCAGCTGTCTGTTCCGTGGCGGTGTGGTGCAGCAGGTGCAGATCGCTGGCCTGGGTGCCATCTGCATAGCGCAGGTGCAGCGCGTACTCGCCGGAGTGGTTGCCCCACTTGCCGCGCGAGTCGAAATCCGTGGCCACCAGCGGCCATTCCATGGGCGGGGACAGCAACGCATCATCCGGACAGGCCAGCCGCGGCCCCAGATAACAGAATTGCAGCTTCCCGCACTCCGTCACCCGCAGCGAAAGCTGATTGTTTTTCGTGAAAAAATGAAACCTGACCATCATGCCAATCAATTAATCATTAATCACTAATAATTAATCATTCATTCCATTGTTCTGGCTTGTCGGCGGGCCTTGCGCAGGCGTTCGCGCTCATCATAGGCCTGCTTGCCGATACTGGAGTTGCGGTCCATATCTCGGGCGGCCTCCAGCGCGGCAATGGCCTCCAGCAGCTTGGCTTCGGAAGCCGGCGTGTGGGCGCCTTTGTACATGGTGGAGTACTCCTGCATGAGCAGCGGATAAAGGCAGAGATAACCCAGCCGCTGCTTATCCGCCGGGGTGGCAAAGGGGTGTTCCATGAGCGCGCGGCAGCTGCTCAGGCACTGCTGGAGTTTCTCTCCCTCCAGCGGGGAAATGAGCGCCATGCGGGCAAACAGCAGGTATTGCTGCGCCTCGAAGTGCCGCTGGCGGGCTTTCTGGTTGCGCTCCGGCGCGGTGGCTGCGGCGCGGGCGGCCTCCAGCGAGGCGGCATTCAGCCGGGGCAGGGGAATGACGGCGTAGGGCCCCTGGTCATCGCTGAGCACCAGGCTGGGCAGTTCCTCCACCCCGGCATTGAGCGCATTGGCGGAGTTGATGGCCGCAGCCATGGTCTCGGCGGTGTCATCCAGCACCACATAGCGGCACTCAGCCTGCGGCCTGGCGGTGCGCAGGGGGGCCAGCTGCCGGGCCATGGCGCTGGTGCTGGTGCCCTGGCGGAAATAAATGGTATATTCCTCCCCGCCTGTGGCAAGGCCGCAGCTGCAGAGCATGATGGCAAGGAGGCGTTTCATGGCGTTATTCTGCGCGGCTGATGGTGATGCGCTTGAATCGGGATTCCGTCTCCTCGGACTGGGTGACAATGCCGGGAATCGTGGCCAGGTCATTGTGCACCAGGCGGCGCTGGTAGGCATTCAACTTTTCCATGAGCAGTGGTTTGCCGGTCTTGAGCACGCGCTCGGCGCGGGAGCGGGCGCGGCGCAGCAGCTTGGCCTCTGCCCGGGCGCGGTAGCTGTCGCAATCGATGCGGATGCGTGGGGCATCGCTCCATTTTGCCTGCACCAGGCGGTTCACCATGTATTGCAGGTCATCCAGGCGGTCGCCTTCATCGCCGATGAGGAAGCGGGCATCCGGGCTTTCGAGCAGCAGGGAAATGCCGTCCTCATAAGGCTCAGTGGTTAGTGTATAGGTGAATCCCAGCGGGGAAAGCAGGGAGGCGAGGGCCTCGGTGCCCAGTTGTGTGAGTCGTTCCATGTTTCGGATGGGGGGCAGATTAATCTCTGCTGCTGAAGAAGCGGAGCAGGAATATGAAGAGGTTGATGAAGTCCAGATACAGGTTCAGCGCGCCGAGAATGGCAGCCTTGCTCTTGATGTCTTCTTCATTGCTGAGGCCGATTTTCAGCAGATTCTGGGTATCATAGGCCGTGAAAAGCGAAAAGAGAACAACGCCCACGCAGCAAATGATGAAATCAAACACGCTGTTTGCCCAGTAGATGTTCACAATAAGTGCCACCAGCAGGCCAATCAGGGTCATCATCAGGCCGCGGCCCCAGGGGCTCAGATTGCGCTTGGTAACAAGACCATAGATAGACATGCCGCCGAACATGACGGCGGTGCAGCCGAAGGCCTTGCCGACGGAGTCCAGCCCGCAGCAGATGAGCATGGGCCCGAACAGAATACCCTGCACACCAGCGAAGGTAAGCAGCAGCACAGCAAGTGCCCCGGCGGAAAGCCGGTTGGCCAGGAAACTCATGGCCACCACAATGCCGAGGGTGCTCAGGCAGAGTATCAGCCGGTGCTCCTGCACCCAGTAGAGTGACTGCATATCCTGCGCCGTATAGGCCGCTACACCTGCGGTGAGCAGCATGCACACGGCCATCCACATGTAAACCTTATTGAGGAAGACACGCGCGCGGGATGCGCTGTCCACCTGCATATTCTCATCACCGGGTAAGTAGGAATCCTGATTCATGGCATTATTGTAGCGGTAGTGGTGCGGAAAGTCAAGCCGCCAGTTCGGCGGCCTGCTGCTTGTTGTATCGTGCTGCTTGTTGAAAATCAGGGCTCGGGGTTCCAGCCTTCGGCCATCAGCTTGTCATAAAGAATCCGGGCCTCCTCCTTCATGTCGAGCGAGGCCATGCGCACATAGCGTTCGGCTTTCTTTGTGTCGGCCGGCTGTTTGGGGCCGCCTTTGGCAGTGAGGTAGGCCAGGTAGACATAGGCCTGCTTCTGGCCCAGGGCTGCGGCCTCCTGGAGCAGTTTGCAGGCGGCCTTGGTATCGGCGGGCAGGCCCAGGCCTTCGTGCTGGGCATAGGCCAGCAGCACAACGGCATGCGGCACCCCGGCATTGGCGGCTACGTTGAGGTAATACAGCCCCTTGCGGGTGTCCTGCGGAATCCCGAGCCCGCGCAGCAGCATGATGCCCGCCGCTGTGCCGCAGGTGGGGTTGCCGCCCAGGGCTCCGTTGTCAAAGTGCTGGAAGGCGCGTTCCTTATCCACCGGCATGCCGCAGCGACCATGGAAACTGACACTGCCCAGCCAGAAACTGGCCGTGGCGTTGCCCATCATGGAGGACAGCTTGATGAGGGCCCGGCCTGCAACATCATCGTGCTTCACCCCGGCTTCCTTGAGCACCGGGTTGTCGGGGGCTCCATCGGTCATGGCGGATCCCATGGCAAAGAGCGCATCGGCGCTGTGCAGCCTCACCGCCTCCTTAAGCAGCGCGTAGCTTTCCTTCGGGGCTTTCTTGGAGCTGAGCGCAGAAAGCGCGTAAAGCGCCTCCGGGTTTCCCTTTTCTGCAGCCTGGCGGAGCATGTTCACCTGCTCTGTGGCAGTGGGCGCCATGCCGGAAAGGTAATAGATGACATGGTGGTTGCCGCGGTTAATCTCAGCGGTCACTTCAGGGCGCTCGCGGTCCTCCCAGTTGCGGAGTCTGCCGTTCATCTGCAGCCACTTGTAGCGCGGTATCATGTGGCCGCTGCGGCAGGCCTCGAACATGTATTTCTCTGCGCCTTCCTCATCCTTCTCCGTGCCGATACCCATTTTCATGCACATGCACACATTAATTCTGGCGGCATCGTAGCCGGCATCTGCCGCCTTGCGTACCAGGGCATATGCCTCTCTGGTCTCCGGGGCCAGCACCTTGTCCTTCGCCACGCGGGTGAGCCGGCGATCGCCCACAAACTGGCAGGCCACCGGGTTGCCCTCGGCTGCGGCTTTTTCCATCCAGCTCATTGCGGCAAACTCGTCATTCGTGGCCTCCAGTACCTCACGCAGAGGCAGGCAGAAATCGTATGTATTGTCTTTCAGCTGCTGGTCGAGGTGGCCGATGAACCGGGCATAGGCCTCCGGGTGAGCAGCGGGTGTTGTATCGGCAGCGCGGGGAGCATCCGGGGTGAAGGTCAGTTCTGCCTGTTTGGGTGCCGGCATAGCCGTGGCCGGCCCGGGGAGAAATTGCTTCACGGCATCGGCAAAAGCCTGGTCATCCGCCACAGTCTGGGCGGTAACCGGAAGAACGGAAAGGGCAAGGATAGAAAGTGTGCGCTGCATGGTATTGCCCGTATTGTACATGAGTGCCCCTGCAAGCGCAAGCGTGTTTTTCGTTCACGACCTTGCGGGCGCATGTGTCCCAAAGATTTCACAATTGACTGCATTATCAACACCGTTTTGGAGCCTGCCCCCTCCTTATGCGCTAGATGGCGATTTGTGGGGCTGGCGAAGCCAGCGGAATTTTGAGCCCACGAAGTGGGTGAAAGATAGAAGGCCGGGGTAAGAGCGCGTCAGCGCTCGC
>JAZOTV010000046.1:0-4098 GCA_045657815.1 Akkermansia sp. | reverse complement strand
TAATTCTCATATAAGAAGTTGTGCGTATGAACGGAAGCAGCATAGCAACATAAATAAAGTGTGTTTACGTATCAGAATAACTATTCTAAAGGAAGGATGCGGCGATCCGGGGCGGGGATATGGAGTTTCTGTGATTCTGAGAAAGGCTTGAGCATTGTCTGTCAAAAGTTTTGTTGTTAAAATGTGCATTGTGGAATCATGTGGCCGGGGGAGGCTGCAGCAGGGCAGAAATAGTCTGTGAACCGGTGTAAACCGCTGAATGGCAAATTGCCGGCAAAAGTTCGCGCATCGGGGCGCAGCGTGCTCCGTTTCATTTGCGGTGGTGCATGTGGGCAGAGTGTGTCTGCTTTTCATTTACGCCTTGAAAAAGGGGTGCGCCTTCGGTAGAATGCCGTGCGTGAAAGTTATAGCCATAGCGAATCAGAAGGGCGGCGTCGGTAAAACCACCACTGCGGTGAACTTGTCTGCTGCACTGGCGGCCCGCGGAAAGCGAGTGCTGCTCATCGATATGGATTCTCAGGCCAACGCCAGCACCATGCTGGGGGTTGAGGTGGAGAGTGATGCCAGCCTGTACCCGGCGCTTATTGGTGAGGTGCTGCTGGAGGATTTGGTGCGCCCCACACGCCGCCGTAATCTTTCCATCATTCCTGCGCATGTGGATTTGTCCGGTGTGGAGGTGGAGCTGACGCAGACGGATTCGCACCTGACCTGCATGTATGATGCCATGGAGGGGCTGCGCCAGCGGGATTATTTTGACTATGTGTTTCTGGATACGCCGCCTTCGCTCGGCGTGCTGATGACCTCCGCCCTCTGCGCCTGCGATGAGGTGATAACCCCGCTGCAGTGTGAATTCCTGAGTCTGGAGGGGCTTTCCAAGATTCTCTTCGTGATGGAGCAGATTCGGGACAACGGGGTGAATCCCCGCCTGAAGCACGAGGGCATCATCATGACTATGTACAACAACACCAAGCTGGCCAATGAGGTGATTCGCCAGGTGCAGCAGGAGCTGCCGGATAAGTTGTACAAGAATCATATTCCGCGCTCTGTGCGCGTGGCAGAGGCCCCCAGTTTCGGGCGCACCATCATGGAGCATGATCGCTTCGGCTCAGCTTCCATGGCTTACCAGGCCGTGGCGCGTGAGTTTATTGCCCGCCACCGCTGATTTTTTCTCTTTTCTTGCTTTTCGCGACGCCATGCTCAGCTGGCTTTTTCCGGCAACCTGCGAACTCTGCGGCGATTCCGCCGAGCATGGTATCTGCGCCGCCTGCCTGCGCGGCCTCTCCCGTATTCCGGCACCTGTCTGCCTGCACTGCGGGGCACCCACTGCCGGCCAGCAGACGGAACCGGACCGCTGCGAGGAATGCGCCGGGCAGTGCCGCCCTTTTGTGCTTGCGCGGCAGGCGCTGCGGCAGACAGAGGAGACCATGCAGCTGATATACCGCTACAAGTACCACCACGCTCTGTATCTTGCCGGGGCTCTGGCCATGGTGCTTGATGAGCTGTGGGAACAAACGCCGCATTTGCGCGCGCGGACAGACTGGGTGCTGGTACCAGTGCCGGTGACTCATGGTAAGTTATATACCCGTGGCTATAACCAGGCCGGAGAACTGGCCCGCTGCCTGGGAAAACTGCGTCACCTGCCCGTGCAGGACCTGCTGGTGCGCCGGGAGACCGGGGTGCTCAGCCAGACCCGCCTTTCTGCCCAGGCTCGCCGCCTGAACGCGATGCGGGCATACCGCACCCGCCGCCCCGGCTGGTGGCAGCGGCGCCGCTCCTACCCGGCTCATCTTGTGCTGGTGGATGATGTATTCACCACGGGGGCCACCGCTCGCGCCTGCGCCACCCAGCTGCGCAAGCTGCCCGGGGTGCAGGAGGTGGTCTCGCTTTCTCTGGTGCGTATCGGCGCGTGAAAGCTGCGCTGCCCGTTAAATACAAGCAGGCCGCGCCGTGGAAAATCGGCGCGGCCTGGAAAAATTGCCGGAGTATTCAGTGAAAATCCTTATGCCTTCAATTCATTGCCCAGCTCGATAATGGAGTATTCGCCCGGGCTCAGGCGGTAGACAATCTGCAGCACATTGCGGCGGGCATTGCGATACAGCACAAAGGGCTTGCCGGAGATTTCCAGCTCCATGATGGCGTCTTCCTTGTACATGGTGCGCAGGTCATAGCCCTCGCGGGAAATGCGTACCGGCTTCGGATCTTCCGGGGCATCGATGTCCACATCGTAGTCCAGCACTTCCTCCTCGTACACCTTTTCATCCAGCTTGCGGATGCTCTGTGAGCGGTGCGGGCGGTAATGCTTCATGAGGCGGGTCTTATGCTTGCGCATACGACGCATGATCTTGGTCACGGTTTCATCGATGGCGGCATACAGGTCGCTGCTGGAGGTAGATGCCTGGATGGTGATGTGATCTGCACAGAACAGCACGATTTCGGCCATCTGACGATCCTTCTGTACATCCACCACTACGCGTGCTTCCACAATCTTGGGGTAATCGATGTGGATGGCTTCAATCTTCTTGGTAGCGAAATCGCGGATGGCTTCAGTCACTTCAATATGACGGCCCGTAACAGTAATATTAGTATCACTCGGCATGGTTGTTACCTCTTTCTATTAGTTTGGTTGGTTTTTCTGTGCAGATCCGGCAACGCGCAGCTGCCTTTCTGCAATACTCATCATAACCTGCTTTGTGATTTTTGCAAGATAATTCTGCTGCGAAATGAAAAAATCCCCACTCCCTGCGGAGTGGGGATTTCTCAGAGTTCAGGGAACCTGGAATCAGGCGCCGAGCTGGAAGCGCTCGAAAGCCTTCACCGTGATGGTGTCGCCCAGGGTCTTGCCGGTGGCGGCAACGAGGGCCTCCACGCTCATGGAGGGATCCTTCACGAAGTCCTGGTTCATGAGGCAGCTCTGCTTGTAGAGAGCCTTGAGCTTGCCGGGGAGAATCTTCTCCAGCAGGTGCTCGGGCTTGCCTTCAGCGATGAGCTGAGCCTTGGCGATTTCCTGTTCCTCGGCCACGAAGGCGGGATCCAGAGAGGTGGAGTCCACGCTCTTGGGAGCGCAGGCAGCGATGTGCAGGGTGATGTCCTTGCACATGGTGGCGAAAGCCTCAGCAGCGGCGGTCTCGGCCTTGCCGGTTTCCACCTGCAGGAGCACGCCCACCTTGCCACCCATGTGGATGTAGGAGGTCACGGTGCCCTCGCCGGCCAGCGTGTAGCGGCCGAACTTGCGCAGCTTCATGTTCTCACCGATGGCAGCGCACTGCTCAGCAATGTACTTCTCCACGGTGGTGCCTTCCATGGCCACTTCCAGAGCCTCAGCCAGCGTAGCGGCGGAGGAAGCCTTCAGCGTGGCAGCAACCTGAGCCACCAGAGACTGGAACTTCTCGCCCTTGGAGCAGAAGTCGGTCTCGCAGTTGATTTCGAGGATGATGCCATCCTTGCCCTCAACCACGGTGGTCACGATACCCTCCTTAGCCTCGCGGTCGGCCTTCTTGGCGGCCTTGGCGATGCCCTTCTCGCGGAGGTACTTCACGGCTTCGTCCATGTTGCCGTCGCACTCCATGAGGGCCTTCTTGCAGTCCATCATGCCGGCATCAGTCTTGATGCGCAGCTCTTTCACCATTGCGGGTGTGATATCAGCCATTGTCTTGGAATAAAGGGGTTAAGATTTAGGCGGGCTTGTTCTTGTTGATAGCCTCTACGAGCACGGAGAGGATCAGACGGATGGAACGCACGGCATCGTCGTTGCCGGGGATGGGGAAATCCACGGTCTCGGGGTCGGCGTTGGTATCGGTCAGAACAATCACGGGAATGCCCAGGATGTGAGCCTCGCGGATAGCGATGTCCTCGTGGTCGGCGCCGATGGCAACCATCACGTCGGGAGCGCCACCCATGTTGCGGATACCCTGCAGGTTGCGCTGCAGCTTCTCGCGCTCGCGGGCCAGAGCAGCAAGTTCCTTCTTGGACATGCTCTTGTACTCGGGCTGCTTGTCGAGGTTCTCGAGGTAGTCAAGACGAGCGATGCTCTTCTTGATGGTGGCCATGTTGGTGAGCATACCGCCAAGCCAGCGGAAGTTCACGTAGTACTGGCCGGTA
>JAZOTV010000045.1:0-3554 GCA_045657815.1 Akkermansia sp. | reverse complement strand
CCACTCCTACACCAACGACCAGCGCATCCTTGACCTGCCGCACTCCGACCCCCGTCGTATGCGCGCCGCTGCTATCAACATCATCCCCACCACCACTGGCGCTGCCAAGGCTATCGGTGAGGTGATTCCCCAGCTCAAGGGTCTGCTCAACGGTGCTTCCTTCCGCGTTCCCACCCCCACCGGTTCTCTTACCGACTTCGTAGCCGTGCTCAAGTCCGACGTGACCGTTGAGGAGGTTAACGCTGCCATGAAGGAGGCTGCTGAGGGTCCGCTTAAGGGCATCCTCGAGTACTCCGAGGAGGACCTCTTGCTCCAGGACATCGTTTCCAACCCCCACTCCTGCATCTTCGACGCTGGCTTCACCTATGTGGTGGGCGGCAACATGGTGAAGGTTTGCGGTTGGTACGACAACGAATGGGGTTACTCCAACCGTGCCGCTGAGGCCATGAAGAAGCTGGGCGACAGCATCTGCTAAGTCTTGCCCGCTGACTCATTGAGTTAGCTTTTTCAAACCGGGAGATCTGCAACAGGCAGGTCTCCCGGTTCTTTTTCTTATTTCTTACCCGCTGCGAGGAGGGCAGCATGGCTGGTATGCGGGGATATGCTGGTGAAAAGATTTAACCAGCGCTTTGGGTTAAAAAAAAGCCCCCGCGGCGGGAAGCCGGGGGGCGGTAGCCTGCGAGGGGCAGGGGAGAGGGGGCTCACACAATCAGCTCATGCGAGCGTAAGCATCGGCCTCTACGGCGGCCCAGAGGGAGTTGATGCGGCATTCTACCTCTGCCTTGGCGGCGATGAGCTCAGCACCGGCAGCGCTGTGGGCAAAGAGGTAGTACTTGATCTTGGGTTCTGTGCCGCTGGGGCGCACGGCAAAGCTGCGGCCGTCCACCAGGTCGATGAAGAGCATCTTCTCAGCGGGGATGGGGTCGCCCTCGGCGTCCACCATGGTGCCGGCGGAGAAATCGCGCAGGCCGGCCACGGCCGTGCCGTCCATCTCTGCGGGCGGGTTTTCGATGTAGCTCTTGGTGAGGGCGGCAATCTTGGCGGCACCATCTGCACCTTCCATCACGATGCTCTTGCCCAGTTCCTTGTAGAAGCCGAGTTCGCTGTAGATATTGTTCAGGCACTCCAGCAGGCCGATACCCTTGGAAGCCAGGTAGGCGTTCATCTCAGCCAGGCAGAGGGCTGCGGCGTTGGCGTCCTTGTCGCGCACGAAATCCTGAGCCAGGTAGCCGTAGCTTTCCTCACCACCGAAGATGAAGTACTTGCTGTACTCCAGACGCAGGGCGCGGGTTTCGGCCTCGGTCATGGAGCGGTAGTTCTGGCGCAGCTCGGCGGGAATGGCCTGCTCATACTTGCCCAGCTTGGCGGCAATGTACTTGAAGCCGGTGAGCACGTTTACCGTGGCAATACCGAAGGAGGCGGCGATAGCGTCCTGCAGCGGGCTGGTCACAAAGGTTTTCACCATCACAGCGTGGTCAATGTTCTCCGGGGTGAAGATGCCCAGCTCGATGGCGCTCATGCAGCGGTACCAGGCCAGCAGAGAGCCAATCTGGTTGCCGGTGAGCAGCTGCATCTTGCCCGTGGCGGTGTCGCGCACGGCAATGCCCATGCGGTCGCTGTCGGGGTCGGTGGCAATGACCAGGTCGGCCTGTTCGGCGTCAGCCTGGGCAATAGCCATATCCAGGGCAGGGGCATTCTCGGGGTTCGGGCTGGCTACGGTGGGGAAGCGGCCATCCAGCGTGTCCTGCTCAGCTACGGTGCTTACGTTGCAGCCCACCTGCTTGAGGATGGGAACGATACAGCGGCCGCCGGTGCCGTGCAGGTTGGTGTATACTACCTTGGCAGAAGCCTTGGCGAACACATCCGGACGCAGCACGATGCCCTTGAGCTTCTCGATGTAGATGGCGTCGAATTCAGCATCCAGGATGCGAAGAGAACCCTGCTGGTCGGCGGGCAGCGGTTCGTAGGTGTCGCTGTTCAGGGCGTTTACCTCGGCAATCACGGCCTTGTCATGCGGGGCGATAAGCTGGGCACCGTCATTGAAATAGGCCTTGAAGCCGTTGTCATGCGCCGGGTTGTGGGAAGCGGTGAGCACCACGCCGGTGTCGGCATTCAGCTCACGGATGGCGAAGGAAACCTCCGGGGTGGAGCAGGGACCGTCGAACAGGGCACAGTCGCAGCCCAGGTCGGTGGCGATCTTTGCGCAGTACTCGGCAAAATCGCGGGAGAAGTGACGCGTATCGTGGCCCACCACAATCATCGGCTTGCGGCCAGTGCCCTCAGCCTCCACAAAGCGGCGCACGTAGGTGATGAGCCCGCGCATAGCGCGGCCTACGTTGAAATAGTTCATGCTGGCTGTGCCCACACAGGGGAATTCCGGGCGGCCATTCACGCCACCCTGGCCCTGCTCGGCAATGGTCACCACTGTGCCGATGGTGCGCCCACGCAGACCACCGGTACCAAAGGCCAGCGTCTTGTAGAAACGGTTGTTGATTTCGGCCCATTCGCTGGCATTCACCAGCTGCTCAATGGCGGCGGGAACCTCCGGATCCTGGGTGCCGCCAGTAAGCAGCTCGATATTCTCCAGGGAAGACTCCAGCAGCTTGCCTTCAGCCACGGCCTGCTTCAGTGCATCAGTAATAGTTGCATTCATACTCGGCGCGCATTATAGCGCCCGCGAGCCCCTTTGGCAAGCCTCTGTTGCGGCAATGTTCCGGTTATGGGCGAGCCCGGCCAGTGGTTGAATGCCTGATTGTGCCATGAATGCCATGGCTGCCGGGTGAAATAATGCTGCTCTGGGGTTTACTTCGTAGGGCTGACCATGATGCGCCTGCCTTGCTCATAAAGGCTGCATGGCACGGCAGCAATGCCGTATACCAGGGGAACCACGGTGTTGGCCAGCAGCGTGCCCGGTATATCAATGCATACAAAGGCCATGCCGGCCAGCGGATAGGCATACCAGGCATGTTTGTTGGTGCGTGCGGGTGTCACGGGTATGATGAAACCGTGCTTCGTGTTGCACAGGTGGCTGCCCACGCGCTGGTGCTCGCTTGTCACCATGCGCCCGTAGTATTTACGGGCGTATCTGGGTAAATCCTTCTGCCAGCCATGCTGCAGCTGGGTGGTGGCGGGGTTGCAGTTCAGCGAGTCAATGGTATAGCCGGTTACCTGCCTCTTCTGTTTAATGGGCCAGGCTCCCTCTGGCATATTTTTGCCGCGAATCAGCCCGAATACATCATCCTCTTCTATATCTGCCGGGCTCAGCTGGCGGTATACATAGCACTGCGGCGCACCTTTGATGGGTACAAACTGGCCGCTGGTGAAATCATCCGGTTTGAAATTGCTAATCTTATCTCGCCCCACGCGGCGCACGCTGGTGAGCACGCCCTGCAGGTAGAGCTTTCCTTTGTGCCTGTAAATGACCAGGTTTTCCTGATCCTGCAGAATGACGGCCTGGCACTGCTGCCCGCGGTCAGCGCAGGCGCGGTGTGTGTTCACACTGACGCAGCTGCTCAGCCCGAATGCGGCTGCAACAAGCAGAAGGAGAGAGAAAA
>JAZOTV010000044.1:0-2787 GCA_045657815.1 Akkermansia sp. | reverse complement strand
GTAGAATCTCCCCGCTCTTCCGCTATCAGTTTCGGCTGGTAGGTGGCTACGTCACCTCTCAGCGGGGAGTATACCAGTCCTGTCCGCTGATGTGATGTGTTCGCAAGGGTACGGAACAGCAGTTGAACCTGACTGGAGGAGACATATCATGCGCACAATAGACATGATTGAGCTTGCTTTGCTCATTATACAGGTCACCCTGTTTGTGCTTCGGCACATCTGATGAGTAATTCGGCTCCACCCGGTCGCCTGACAAACGACCGGGTGCATGTCGCCTGTGAAAAAAATGAGTAATTTTCTGTCAAACTATTGACAAGCGGTCACAATTGATTATAATAAGTCCATCAGAACATTGTGCGCTGATATAAATTCTCCTGAAGTGCCTCCGACTTGTCACCGGGGGCATTTCTATTTTATGAAATCTTGACATTTGGGGCATTCAATGTCATCCGATGAGCATGTAAGGCTCCGCACGGCGGGCGGCCACCTGCCGTGCGCTATCTGCTTTCAGAACGAGTTAGATACAAAAAAGAGTTGACAAAACGTTCTAATAAGCTAGTATAACTTCATCAGGAACGATAGTTCTGATGTTACTTTTTCCAAAGACCTCCCGAGTGGCAGCTCTGGGAGGTCTTCTTTTTTCACATGCGGGTGAATTTGTTGATAAGGAGGCCCAGCTGGGATTCGGGGGTGCCTTCAGGGATAACAAGCGTCTTGTTGCCACGCTTTACCAGCTCCACCTTGGGAGCCTGTCCGATGTGGTGGTGGATGAGAGTGCAGAGGTTGCGCATGGCGGCGGCCATGTAAGCGAGCGGGTGCTCGTTGTCGGTGCGGGTAATCCACCCATTATCCTGCCAGCGGGCAATCATTTCGCTGGCCTTGAACTTGCCATCCAGAGAGGACTCATCAAAGAGCCAGTTCACTACCGGCTCAGAATCCCCGGACACAGCAAAAGCCGGACGCTCGGAGAACGGAATCCCCAAGGCCGTCAGACAGGCTGCCAGCATCAGGGACTCCAGTTCTCCATCGCGGGAGCGGATGAAGTTCAGGGCGTCAGATGTAGATTTCTTCTGCATCAGAAGTCGTATATGGTGGAAGAAACTTCGAAGGAAGCGAGGTCTTCATTCTTAAGCCCGATTTTGATACCGGTCACCACATTGGTGCCGGTCGAGACCGTAGATAGCCCGTGGTCCGGTGCTGCATTAGCCAGCACGAGAGTCTGAGCCACCTTGATATCCGTGGGATTATCGCGGGGAATGTAGCCCTTCATGGAGACATCGGTCTGGTCATCATAGAAGATGATACCGACCTTCTTACCGCGATAGTCACGCTGTACTTTTGAATCCGGCTTGTAGTCGATATCCTGAGATTCCAGCAAGATGCCTTGCTGGTCCTCATCGAAACCGAAAACGCCGACAGTGCCTATGATAGTTGCCATATTAGTGTGGGGGTGTCAAAATTGGAGTACCACCCGGAAGGTGGCGGATTGGATGAAATTATTGTCGAGAGTCTGGGGCTCCTCGATGGTGCGCAGGCTGATGGAATAGAGCTGGAAATCGGCGGCGGAATCATCGAGCTGCTGCCGGGTTTTCCGGGCTTGCAGCGTGCGGCAAATCACCGAAAACATCTCCCGGCTGGAGAGGTCGCTAACATCTTCGCCGGAGGTATGCAGCTCCACGGCAAGATTGCATTCCCAAGTGTGATTCCCGGGAATGCGCTCCGCCTCAGCCGTACAGGTCAGCAGCACATAGGGGAGCACCAGCTCGCCATTGGTGACAGGTGTATGAACAAAAATCCCTTGCAGGGCTTCCGACAGAAAGGCCCGCAGGGATTCCGTGAATGAGTGGGGAGAAATCATACTGAGCGGATGAGTTTGCGCTTCATGGCCCGGAGCGTGCCATCCATGCCCCGGTTCACAGTCTGGAGAACATAGTTGCTACGGATGCGCAGCAGCTCCTCACCATAGGGCACCGAGTTGGTGACGGTAATCGTCACGCGGTCGCCGCTTTTGCGTATGATGCAGGAACCTTCGCCGGAGTGGCGGCGTACCCATGCGGGGATTTTAGCTTTCAATTCTTCCGCTGCCGCCTTCCATCCGGCGGCCTCGCGTCCGAGTTGCTTTTTCTTGGCAGCCAGCAGTTTTTTCATCTCAGCCTTACTGACCCAGGCACCACGTACAAATCGCTTCTTTTCATAGTTGGCCATCAGCTTGGCCGTCCACTCTGCCTTGGCCTGTGAAGCGGACTGCCTCAGTATCATGGGTGGCGTGTTACCCACTGCCGCCTTGGTGAAGCGAGCGGCTACAGCGCGAGTGGCCTCATCGAGTCCCTTCTGGGAAAGGATAGCGAACTTGGCTATCTTGCGCTGCAATTCTGTATCGTTGATGGTGACATGTACACTCATGGCTGTAGGAGGTCAAGGGAGACTATCGGGAGACCGGGGCGGCGGCTGATGTTCTCCACGCGGTAGGTCATGCCATCCACCTGAACAGTGCTCCCGGGGTTGATGTCCGCCGGAAGTTCGGAAGCCAGACAGCGGGCCTCCAGTGAAAGCTCCCCGGAGAATCCGCCCGGCTCCAGAGTATGACCGCGCCCGGCTTGCGAAAGCAGGACGCGGACCTGCACCCCGTGCGCGGTGAGGAATTGGGGGACTTCCTCCCAGATAGAGAGGAAATCCCCCGTCATTTCGCGGGTTAAGCTCATGCGGAGACGATGCGCTGAAGGCCAGCCGGGCGTACCACCTTGAACCCGTAGAGAGCTTCCAGAGTGATATACACCTTGTTGCTCT
>JAZOTV010000043.1:0-13611 GCA_045657815.1 Akkermansia sp. | reverse complement strand
AGCTCCATACCCGTAGGCAGAGCCATCTCGTTGCATCGCACCACGGCGGCTATGGTCATATTCTCGCGCTTGCAGTGCTGCAGCAGCTCTGCGCAGGAATCAAAGGGATACGGCACCACCGGCGGAGGCCCAGGCAGCTCCTCCATTTCATCGATTCGGCGAATGGCGCCTCCACCGATGGAAAAATACACCTCATTGGCCAGCTCCTGCCCATCCCGGTCGTATGCACAGCAGCGCATACCGTTAGCATGCTCCGGCAGGGTGATTTCCTTCTCAAGCACCACATCCTGCATGGCGCTGAAGGTGATGGGATGCGAGCCATTCAGCAGCAGCTTACCCTCCGTTGCCAGTGTGGCAATGGCATTCGTGGCAGACATTTCCATCTTCTCGGCATCCAGCCCAAGCAGGCCATACACCACTGCACCGGGCGTACCGTGCCCCACCCCCGTGAGCGCCAGCGAACCATACAGATACACCTTCACTTTCTCCACCTGCTCCAGCACCCCCTGCTCTGCCAGTTCACGGGCAAAACGGGCTGCCGCACGCATAGGCCCCATCGTATGTGAGCTCGACGGGCCAATACCAATGGAAAACACATCAAAAAAGCTGGTGTACATGCCTGCAAATTACACCCACAAAAACAGCAAGTCAAGCCGGCAGCACGGCAATACAGACAAAAAACACCCTGGTGCCATCATACAGCACCAGGGCATCTGTTTTTATACAGGAAATAATGTTTACATGGCCTTGAGCTCGGCCACGGCCGCTTCGAGCGAGGCGACATCCTGAATGGAAATCACCTTGGCTTCCTTGCAGATGCGGCTCATCATGCCAGCCAGGGTGTTGCCCGGGCCCATTTCGATGAAGAGGCGCTCACCCTTCTCAATGAGGTCCTGCATGCAGGCCGCCCAACGCACAGAGCCGCACACCTGCTCACCCAGCATGGCGCGCACGTCCTCCGGCCCCGTCACAGGACGAGCCTCGAAATTGCAGTATACCGGCACAGCGGGAGTGGTCATGGGAGTAGCCTCCAGCTCGGGGCGCAGAGCCGTCTGGGCGCTCTTCATGAAGCGGCTGTGGTAGGCACCGGCCACGTTGAGCTTCTTGGCAATCTTGATACCGGCAGCCTTGGCACCGGCCACAGCCTTATCCACACCTTCCACAGAGCCGGAAACCACAGTCTGGCCGGGGCAGTTGTAGTTAGCCACGTCGATATCGCACTCGGCAGCCAGGTTTGCCACGGCTTCATCACTGCCGCCAATCATGGCAGCCATGGTGCTGGGGGCAGCCTGGCAGGCTTCCTCCATGAGCGCGCCGCGCTTCTGCACCAGCTTGAGGCCGTCCTCCATGCTGAAGGTGCCGGCGGCGGCATGGGCCGTAAACTCACCCAGGGAAAGACCAGCAGCAGCCACGGGTTCGATATCCACCATGCTGCACAGAGTCTTGTACAGCGCAAGGCCATGCAGGAACAGGGCGGGCTGGCAGTTGCAGGTGCGGGTCAGCTCCTCATCCGGGCCATTGAACATAATGTCCGTAAGGGAATAACCCAGCGCAGCATCAGCCGCTTCCATCATCTCGCGCACAGCGGGATATGTATCATAAAGATCCTTGCCCATGCCCACCTTCTGGGCACCCTGACCGGGGAAAAGAAGTACTGCTTTCATAGTGATATCAAACAAAAACGTTCGTTACCATGCAGGATACACGGCTCAGGCCCTGCGGTCAAGAAAAATCCGTATATACGGAGCTTGTAAAAAGATACCGGCCATTACGTTCATCATTTGTCATGACAGAAATCCAGATAACGTTTGATTGCGGTAGTCGGCTGGATTTGAAGAAAATTGGTAAAGTAATAAAAATATGGGTCGGCTTTCATCACTTTAACAAGCTTTTCCAGGGTTGATGCATCTTCTATCATGTAAAAATCCGCATCCAGCTTCATGACGAGCTTGATATATTCAGAGCAGGCGCTTATGCTCTCCACATATGAAACGATTGAGCTGGTGCGCAACTGCCCACGTGCGCCGCCCTCACGCTTCAACCACTCACAGAACTCTCTTTTCCGGCCTGTAAGATTCTGCAACCACAACTCAGAATCCTGCCTCCCCTGATGAACAGCGGTATCGTACTGTTCATAAAGGGTGGTAAATGTATACATATCAGGTGCTTTTTTATTCATATATATTCAATAACAAGTTTCTTTATCATCATAAAACAAAACCAACTGCGGATAACTTACAACTCCGCGTGTTGCCCCACCGCCGGAGCACCGGAGGTGGGGACTGAGCGCAGTTTAAACTACTAGTTCATCGAGGAAGCGGCTCACCGGGGCCGCAACCATGCTGACATCATACCCCGTGACTCTGGTCGGTTCGTAACAGCTGCACGCAATCCTGGTGACCTTCAGAGTCTGCGATCATCAGAGCGTTCCTTCCATCCTTATCAAGGGCTTGTACATCCGAGCCGGCGGCCAGCAACAGCTTCACGCAGTCCTCATGTCCGGACCACGCCGCATACATCAGACTTGTCCAGCCATCCTTATCTACGGCGTGCACATCCGAGCCGGCGGCCAGCAACAACTTCACGCAGTCCTCATGTCCGGACCTCGCCGCGTGCATCAGACTTGTCCTGCCATCCTTATCTTCGGCGTGCACATCCGCGCCGGCGGTCAGCAACAACTTCACGCAGTCCTCATGTTCGGACCACGCCGCATGCATCAGACTTATCCAGCCATCCTTATCTTCGGCGTGCACATCCGCGCCGGCGGTCAGCAACAACTTCACGCAGTCCTCATGTCCGTAATCTGCCGCATACATCAGGCTGGTTTTACCGTTTTTATCAGCAGCGTGTACATCAGCGCCGGCGGCCAGCAATGATTTCACGAGCGTCTCGTGACCACGATAAGCAGCCAGAACAAGCCCGGAGGAACAATCTTTCTCGAATGCATCGGACTCCATCAGCGCATCCACAACCGCGGGCCAAAGGTTCGCATCGTCATGCAATATCTTCGCTAAGCAACTATTACCATCCTTATCAACCGCAGCGGCATCTGCGCCGGCAGCGAGCAGCAATTTTATACATTGCTGGTCCTGACGAAGAGCTGCCTTCATCACGCAGGTATTGCCGCTATTATCACAAGCATTGACATTCGCCCCAGCGAGCAGAAGCTCCTTTGCGACCTTGCTATGACCTGCCTGCACTGCCTTCATCAGACTGTTGTCTCCATAATGGTCAACAGCGTGCAAATCGGCACCTGCCTCCAGCAGCATTTCTATTAATTCGGGGCTATCATACCTGTGTTTTGCAACAGCTTTCATCAGGACACTTTCGCCATCTGAATCAGAAGCATTCACATCCGCACCGGCAGCCAGCAGAGCCTCCACTCTCTCCAAGTATTGATAATCGTAACTCTCCACCGCTCGCATCAATTCCGTTCTGCCCTTTTCATCAACGGCTCTGACATCGCCAATAACAATAGGTTGCTTCTCCGCTTCATTAACAATAACAACGCCCGGATCATCATCCAATTCCGCGGTCTCCGGACACTCTTCCTCCTCCTCATCATCTTCGGACTCTATCGCTCCGGCGACACGCAACAAGTCAGCGCACTTGTGACTCCTGCGATTTTTCGCACGAGTCAAGCTGCTCTCCCCATTGCCATCTACCGCATTCACGTCGGCACCGGCGGCCAGCAGCAGCTTTACAACCTCCGTAAAATCGAGTTCTGCCGCCACCATCAGGCTGGTCTCACCATCCTTGTCTGCAGCATTCACGTCAGCTCCGGCGGCAAGCAGCGTTCTGACATTGTCCGCATGGTTCCACCCCGCCGCATACATCAGACTTGTCCCGCAGTCCTTATTAACGGCGTGCACATCCGCGCCGGCGGCCAGCAACATCTTTACGATTTCCGCAGACGCATATGCTGAGGCTTTCATCAAGCTGGTGCATCCATACTGGCTGGCCGCATGTACATCAGCCCCGGCAGCCAGCAACAGTTTGACACACTCAGCCGAACCATCGGTGGAGGCAAGCATCAGACTGGTATTTCTACTCTGATTGGAAGCCTGCACATCCGCCCCAGCGGCCAGCAGAATCCTGACACACTCAGCCGAACCATTGAAGGCTGCAAGCATCAGACTGGTATTTCCAAACTGATCGGAAGCATGCACATCCGCGCCGGCAGCCAGCAGCAATTTCACCACTTCTGCCCTCCCCCATTCTGCTGCATGAATCAGACAAGTATAGCCGTGTCTGTCGGCGGCATGAACATCCGCACCGGCTGCAAGCAAGAGTTCTGCCGCTTCTACATTGCCCCTGTATGCAGCCAGCATCAGTGATGTTCGTCCGCATTTCGCTACAGCATTGACATCGGCACCGGCAGCCAGCAGCAGGCGCACATTGGCAGCATAGCCATAATACGCCGCCTTCATCAGGCTGCTTTCACCGGATTTGTCAACAGCATGCACCTCCGCGCCGGCGGCAAGCAGCAGCTTCACGCATTCGGCTGAGTCTCGGCAAGCGGCGAGCATCAGCGGCGTTCTACCATATTTATCAGCTGCATTCACATCCGCTCCATCATCCAGCGCAATCTTTAACGCATTCACATCGTCCTTATTCACAGCCTTGCGTAGCGCCCAGTTGGCCTGCTGCACTCCACCGGCAGCACGAAGCACTTCCACGCATTCGGCATGTCCAGCGGTTTCAGCCTTTATCAGACTACATTCGCCGGCAGTATCCACAGCATCCACGTTTGCACCGGCAGCCAGCAGCATTTTGACCACATCAGCATTACCTGCGGAGGCCGCCTTCATCAGGCAGGTTTCTCCGGCATCATCCGCCACATCCACATATACACCAGCATCAAGCAGCAATTCCAGGCATGAGACATCCTCCCACTTGATATTGCCGTCATTGTGAACACATTTATCGACAATTGCCAATAAACACGAAGAATGGTCGCCACCCGCAGGAAGCAATACTCTCAATGCTGCGGCATTACCATGCTGAACGGCATGCTCCGCGCACGTTCCGATGTCATCTTCCCAAAAACACTCTGCGCCAGCAGCCAACAGCAATTTCAAAATTTCGGCATGACCATTTTCCTCCGCAAGCATCAGACACGTCCGGACTTCTTCAACCGAAGCAGTCTTATCCACCCCGGCAGCCAGCAGCTGCTTCACTACGTCAGCATAACCAGCAGAGGCCGCATACAGCAAACATTGACGGCCAATAGAGCCATCAACATTCGCCCCGGCGGCAAACGCAGCGGCCACTTGTTCCGCATGCCCATGCAGAACTGCATTGATCAGTTCGCGGTCTGCTTCGACCTCAGTCTCTAGAGCGATAAGTTGCAGCAGACTCTCCATTTCCTGCTCTCCAGCATGCCGGGCTTTATCCAGGCAGGTATCGCCAGCATTGTCGGTAACATGAACATCTGCACCTGCAGACAGCAGCAACTTTGCAATTTCGACGTGACCATTTGACGCGGCTTGTATCAGCGCCGTGCAACCGGAAGAGTCGACTGCGTTCACATCTGCACCGGCACACAGCAAGGCTTTCACGCGATCCAGGCAACCATAACAAGCTGCCTTTATCAAGTCAATGCAGGACTCTGCCTCATTATTACAGGCAAAACACCGCAAGAGCTCAGCAATATCAGGATTGATCCAGGAATCGATATCGTCGTCATCGGATTCGGCGGTCTCCTGATGACCTGCATCAATTTCCAGGTCGCTCATATCCGCCCCAGCCTCAAGCAGCAATTTCACGCAATTATAATGCTCATTGCGTATAGCAAACTGCAGGCTGCTCAGGCCTTTTGTGGATTTGGCATTCACATCTGCGCCGGCAGCCAGCAACAAGCTCAGTATTTCCGCGCAGTCGTAATATGCAGCATACATCAAACAGGTAACCCCTCCTTCCTCAACAGCATTTACATCCGCACCTGCAGCCAGCAATACTTGAGCGCAGTGGTAATGCTCATATTGAGAAGCCAGCATCAGGGTTGTTTTTCCTTCCTGGGTCGCAGCGTTCACATTCGCGCCAGCCTCCAGCAGGAGACGAACAACCTCCACATGGCCCCAGCGTGCAGCAAGCATCAGGCAATCATCCAGCTTCCCTACATCTACCCCGGTGGTGAGCAGGAGCTTCACGATTTCTGATTCGCCCCATTCGGCGGCATACATCAGACTCGTTCGGCCTCGATTATCTTCCGCTGCCGCAGATACTCCCGCGGCCAGCAAGGATTTCGCGATTTCTGCTTTTCCCCATTGCACTGCGTACATCAGGCAATTCTTTCCCCATTTATCAGTAACTCCTGCATCAGCTCCGGCGGCAAGCAGCAGTTTCACAATTTCTGATTCTCCCATCCCGGCAGCCGCCATCAGACTCGTTCGGCCTCTGCTATCAGCCGCATTTACCTCCGCTCCGGCGGCAAGCAGCAGCTTCACAATTTCTGATTCTCCCCGCACGGCAGCCATCATCAGACTAGTCCAACCTTGACTATCAGCCGCATTCACCTCAGCTCCGGCAGCAAGCAGCAGCTTCACCATTCCAATGGCCCTCTCTTCAACGGCATACGCCAAGCTGGACTTATCGTAATTATCAACAGCATTCACATCCGCACCGGCGGCAAGCATCAGTTTGGCACATTCATCATAATCCATTCGATATGCGGGTTCTTCATACTCGAAAAAATCATCATCTAAATCCATGGGCATGGAAGACCCGGTGGAGCAGGAAGGTTCTTCATACTCGGAAAAATCATCATCCAAATCCACAGAAATGTCGCTCAAATCCATAAAGATATTGTTCTGCGCCGCCAGCAGCAGGCTTGTAGAACCATTCAGATTAACCGCATTCACATCTGCACCGGCGGCAAGCGCAGCCTTCACGGCTTCCACGTCACCGCGTGCAGCAGCGTCCCATAATTGTTCGTTAACTTGATTTTCTACTGTCATCATATTAATCATCTTACTTGTTATTTGCAAGGAATGTGCAAGCATTGCAATCTGCACCTTGTCCGGCAGATAAATATCTTCCTGCTGCTTCCCTTTTCTTATATATAATGGATTTCATCAACATCTCACAACAACTATAGGGCACTGCTTTTCTTACTATTAGATTTTCAGCACATAAAAATTGCCATGTATAGACCAACTGAGCTCTACTTATCCTCTTGCATGACAAAACGAACAAAGGCTCTCAAGGCATTAATCACGGTACACTTACTCTTTTTGCCTTCCTTTTCCTTGCGTCCGCCCGGGCCATACAAAGCTACAATATTTTCTATTTGGTCAACAAGCTCGTTCCAATCGAGATTCTCGCTTTGTCTGACATTTTCAACAGCATTGCCATAACTATACACAGTGCTTGGATTTCCGGACGGAGTCATTATGCTCTTTCCTTCCCGAACGAGATGCTTTTCATATAACGAGCGGATATCGTGCACCACAAGACGCGGTTGCGTCACAACATTCTCAATCGACGGGGAACCGACAGCGGCAACGGAAGCAGGTCGATTCAAGAAATTGGCAAACTGCTTTAATGCGCAAATGACTGTGTTATTTCCCTTCTTACCCTCGGCTTCCTTACGGCCGCCCGGGCCATACTCTGCAACGATGTTCATTATGCGAGAGCCCAATTCAAGCCAGCTGAGTTTCTCCATCTTTCTGACTTTTTCAACAGCATTACTATAGCTATACACGGTACTGGGTTTCCCTGTTGGCGTATACTGTTGATACCCCTGTTGAATAAGATATTCCTTATAAGCGAGCCGCATATTCTCCCGGTAAAGCGGGGAGTTGGTCACTTCGTCATGCAAAGCAGGCTCGATATCGCCAAGCTCAGCCAAAAGAGCCTCTGGTTCATTGATTCCAGGCTCTTGAATGGGCTGCAGAATCAACCACCCCTGAGGAGAGAACCCCTTTACTTCCATATTAATGCTATCACCAACCTTGGTAGTACCAGCATCTGTGACCGGGTATCGATGAATCGCCCCCAGCAGCTCATCCACAACGTAGATAAACGTACGATTGCCGGCAAGCATCTTCTTTGAAAGCGCCTTAAAGGAGTATACCTTGCCGATAGTAAAATGCTTGGGCAGCATTTCCAGATGAGGAGGTTCGAATATCAGATTTCTGTTTTTTATCTCTTTGACCCGCAGACTGATCTGCTGACCATCAAGAAAATCGACTCCGTATGTAAAAAGGAAATGTTCAAATCCAAACCTATCCCGCACATAGTATTTCCTCGTGTCTTCACTATTTTTTCTGATGACGGTAAAATCATCGTACCTGTACCCTTCTGTGTAATAGCTCCTAAGGATGTGATTTATATCCTGAACCAGGATAGGGAACTGAGTATTACCGCCACCAATCATTGTATTGAAACCGGCAACCATGCAGGGTATAACCCGACCTTCCAGTTCTGCTTGCCCCCATGTCTCCTGAAATGGGAATGCCTTTACACGAAAAAGCCATCCGTCATCCTCGTATCCCAACATAGTTTCAGAACCGTTATATTTCAGCACATAGTATTTTTCACCGTTAAATACCATTGTGCGGCTATATGCAAAATTATATATCTGTTCGATTTCAAACATACTCATAATGATTGTTTTTATACTATTGTCAATCTACCACAATTGGAGATAGTCTGCAATTTTTATTTTAACTTTTTCTTGCAGGATTCCTTCATCAATGAGCCAGTTCTTCGGCGAACTGGCTCACAGGAGCGGCCTCCATGCTCACATCGAAGCCGGACGAGGTAAAAATCTCGCTCAGCTGGTAGAACAGGCTACGTATGATGCGCTGCTGGCCGGGGGTAAGCCCATCCGGCAGGCAGTGAAACATCTTCACCGGGCAGGTGAAACCTCCGGCAAGCAGTGACATGGCCTGCAGAGCCGAGGTCACAATATCTTCCGGATAAACGCGGATATTGCGGAAGGGGCGTTCATTCAGCGGCAGCACATTCAGAGAGGCCACCGAGGTGACCTGCCCATCCTTGAGCTGAAGCCCCAGCATCTGCGCAGGCGCCATGGCGACGGACTGCTGAAGCGACGCCCGGTGCAGCAGATAGGTATACCCTTCCGGAACGCGGAAATTCTGCTTCTGCGTGAACTGCTGCAGCTTTTCCCACACCTCGCTGAGCGGATTCAGGTAGACGAACCGCTCAGCGGTGTTGCGCAGAATCCAGCCGTTCACCACCTGATCACAGGCGGCTACCTGGCAGAGCCATTTCTCGCAGGCTGAGGGATTCATCGAGATGATGAATCGAGGTGCACGAGTGGACTTGATGCCATGGGCACCCAGCAGGCTCTCGAAGCTTTGATTCTTTCTGGTGGAGTTTCCTTTCTTCGTGGTGAGGTGTGTGGTTGTAATCATGGTGTGATAGAAGCGTTGCTTGTTGTATCATCATTGTAATACTTACACAACTCCTTCGCCGCAACAAACTATAGAGCGTTGTCTTCTCTAGTTTTACAGTAATTTTTATCAAAAAAATTGCAACGGAGACACCCCCTGCTGATCGCGGGCATACAGGCAGGCACCGGCCTGCACCAGCAATTCTGCACAGCGGGTGTGTTCCAATTGCAGGGCCACGATGAGAGGCGTCGAAAAATCCTCAGACAGTGGTTTGTCGGGATTAGCTCCATTCTCAAGCATACGGCACAGAGCAGAAACATCATTTCGCCGCACCGCAGCAAGGACGCTGAGTGGTTCACCCTTGATATCAAAGATTCCGGGGAACAGAAGCTCTGCCTCCTTTGCTTCATAAAAGGTCATAGCATTGACATCTGCCCCGGCAGCAACCAGGAGGGAGGCTAATTCCGGATCAGCTTCATTATCCGCAGCCTGAGCCACGGTCTCCCCCAAGGTACTATCGCTCCATATATACCTGACGGAAGGATTTGCACCGGATACAAGCATGCGCTCCAAGGCGGTTTTATCATTCCGGGCAATCGCCTGCCGGACAGTCCCCGGAGGAGGAGCAGATTGAATCAGCGAACGAACCTGCTCTGAATACGCGAACTCCATCAATTCCTCATCCTGCACCTCATGCTCGACAAACTCATAAAAATCCTCAATATCCTGAGTGCGCTTCCACAACTCTGCAGACAGGAGAGAAACGCAGTCGCTATGCCCCTGGGAAAGTGCTTTATGAAGCGCCTCCAGAACCATCTCGAAATCATTACCCATCTCCAATATAACCCGCACACAATCCGCGTGCCCAGCACGTGCCGCAATAATCATGGCATTCCCCGTGCTGATAGGTTCCAGGTTCACCCCACCAGCCAGCAGGTATTCTATAATATCTGCATGCCCATGCAGAGCCGCAAGGCCCAAAGGCCGAAGCCCACGGCGAGAGTAATTTGCATCGGCCCCCTTGAACAACAACAGCCTGACGCAGTTTCCTGCACCTTTTTCTGCCGCGTATTGCAGAAGAGTCTGCCCGTTTTCCAGGAAAGAATCCGCCGACGCACTATCTGTGATGAGCAAGCTCAGCGCCGTTGCATCATCTCTATCGATAACTGATTGGAGTATCCTCATCATTTTTCCTTTCTACGGGGCAGCAACCTTGTGTAACGAGCTTCATTCACCGCGCGCACACTCACAAGCCAGGGACGGGGAATACTATCTTCACCGTGCAAGATGGCCAGCAGAGCGCCTGCTATGGCGGCATTGGTATCCGTATCGCCACCGGATGATACAATATCCACCAGCGCCGAGCGGAAATCCGGGGCATGCAGCAGCTGGTAGAAGGCGCTCTGCAGCGCCACGAGCACCCAGCCGATGTACTCGCCATCGTAATCAGGCCGCTCCGACGCAGCACGCTGCACGGCATCCAGAACCGATGGGGCTACCCCCTGCTCCACAGCAAAGCGCAAGGCAGATTCATAAACACCACGGGCAGAAGCCCCGGGTCGCATGGCCTGCAGCAAGGCGTGTACATATACCACATTGGCATCACCACACACCGGGTGCGGATGCGTGATGGAGGCATCTTCCCGCGCAGCTCGCTGCCAGTCAAAATCCGGATGCTCCACCGCCCACATGGCTATGGACAACACACGCATCAACGCCCCATTTCCCTGGCTATCGGCCAGAGGTTCGCCTTCCAGCGCAGCCGAAACTGCTTCCCCCACGTCCGGCGGATCAGTTTCGAACCAGTCCATATAGCGCTTATGCGCCGCATACTTATCCCACCCATCGGCATCCAGCAGGGCCTGGTGCAGACACCAGGCCATCTGGGTATCATCCGTCACCTCGCCGGCTTTGCGGTCTATGCAGATACCGAACCCCTGCAACATGCGGTCCACGCCTTCCGGGTACGCACGGCGGATTTCATATTCATGGCAGAACTCTACAGGAGCCCCCAGGGCATCCCCCACCATGAGGCCAGCCCAGGCAGTCCTTGCCATTTGCTTAGTCATACTGATAGACGAATCAGATTTTTCCTTTTTGCCGAATTCCATTTGTTCAGGTGTCATCAGAAATAAAGTCTCTCTATATATAGGGGATAGTGATTACATGGTCTCGCAATACGATGCAGCAATGTCGGCATAGCTCTCAGCCCGGGGAAACTGAAATGCTTCCTCTCCGGAAATACGGCGACCGTACACATCCAGGGAGAAACTACATTGGTTCGTCTTCCGCACATTGAACATACTGAATGTGTGGGCCAGCCTTATGACACAAGGCGGCTCAGATTCCGCCCACCGATACCCGGAAAGAACCAGTCGCATCATTCTGGGCGCCTCCACCTGAACAACCGGCTGTTCCTGCCCGGCGGGTCTCACCCAGCGGCGATGTCCGGCACTCAAGTAGGAACAGATGCGGGATTCCTTCCTATATACCATGCCACATGGTGCTACGATTTCCTTCACACTATGAAAAGCCTTATTCCCAACTACACGGAGATGCACATCATCCCCCAGCCAGAGGGAACGACAGGCCGGATTCCACCCCGGCTTCAGCCACTCTCCTTCTGTGGCAGCCGCCGCAAAAGGAGCTTCGCCCTCGGCGGGCAGAGGAGCCAGCAGATACGCCCCCTCCGTGCCAGCCACCTCTTCACAGCTGAGAATGTCTACAGCATCTGCTCCCCCCACTCCCGGGCACAAACGCAGGCTGTAAACCTGAGTCAGGATCGCCGGGATATCCCCCACGCGAATCCAGATTCCCTGCAGATTGTCCTGGTATCGGCTTTCCTTCACATAAGCCCGCACCATCCAGTCAACCCCGAGGTTGATAACGGCATAGTCACATTCCGGATCATCATAATCATCTATATCAATATCGAATGTCATATCTCTTGTATTTGTTGTGGTGGTTTCTGAAAAGAGCCTGCTCCATAAAGAGAGCATCATATCGGTGCCCTTTTCTCTACAAATACTGGAAAAAAGCACAAAATCGCAGCCAACTATAGAGCGTTGTATTTCTTACGCATAGAACTTTTTGCATAAGAAATGAAATCGTCAAGCGCATTTTCCATACCGCCATGTTGCCGGAGATTCAGCAGCTGAAACTGCTCCATCTGCCGCAGCGCAAGCTGCATTTTCTGCAGCATCTCCACATCCATATTGCGAAAAAGAAAAACTCGTTGAGACACGAAAAGCGAGCGTAGCAGATTCTCGCACCGCTGAATCTGCGCCACCCGCGTATCAACTGTTGAAAGGGAAGCACCGTGGACCTTGTGCAGGTACAAGCGAAATACTTTCTTATCCAAGGCTGCTCCCTTTCCGCTCCAGAAGGCAGCCAGACAGCGGAGTTTCCGCTCACATTCAGACTCTGACTCCTCTGGTATAAATCGGGCGCAGAAATCGAGAGGTGTGCCGCACAATTGCGGCAGTGGACCTTCGACCCGGGCATGAGGATCTGCCCCGTTACAGACGAGTACCCGTATACTTTCAGCATCTGCACTCAACGCTGCCAGATGAAGAGGAGTAAGAAAAAAAGGCGTGTCACACGGGATATCAGTTGCACCCTGCAGGCCCAGATGCTCATTGATGCGGTAGGTTGCTCTGCGTTTCAGCACTTGAAGCGTCACCATGGCCGCCAGATTCACCTCTGCTCCATATTCAGCAAGAGCCAGAACATTATCCGATGCACCGGCCATGACCGCCCGGATAAGGGGCGACAGCCCTACATCATCCGCAACATGTATATCCCCGCCCTGAGCCAGACAGGACAAAAGCTTCCGCGAACTGCGAAGCGTGGCGCATTCAAGAAGCGAGCCGGGCTCACTCCCGGTACTCAGTGCATTCCGAGAGCGGCATCTTCCCCTCCGCTTTAGTCTTCTTCTTTGCATCCTGTTGAATCCTCAGCTACAGCTGGTAGTCAGTTATATCACGCCGTTCTGTTCAAAGTCAATGCATCCTCGGTATATTTTTCAACTTAACATGGCAAAAACAACCTTTTTTCTGTCAGGATATGAAATTCGGGTTGCCAAGGGGGCACTTTTAGTGTAGACTGGGGCGCTTTTTTGTGCCTGCAAAAAAGTCACCAAAAACAAATATAAACAAACGAACATGAACCCCGAGATATTATTCTGGATAGTGCCGTTTGCTTCCGTCGTCGCGCTGGCATTTGCCGCTAAGTTCTTCTTCGACATGAA
>JAZOTV010000042.1:0-8531 GCA_045657815.1 Akkermansia sp. | reverse complement strand
AAAAGAAAACCCCCGCGGCGGGGGAAGGATGGTAGGCTTTTTCTTAAATAGGGGCTTTAATAATGGCCACCACGGGGGCCGTTGTGCCACTTCCAGGCGGTTTCCACAATCTGGGTTACATCCTGGTACTTGGGAATCCAGCCGAGAATCTCGGCAGCCTTGCGGGAATCGGCAATAAGACGGGGCGGATCACCTTCGCGGCGCGGTCCGTAGGTCACAGGGGCCTTCATGCCAGTCACCTTTTCGGCGGCATCAATAATCTGCTTCACGGAGAAGCCATTGCCAGTACCCAGGTTGAACCAGTTGGTCTCACCACCCTTCATCAGGTAGTCGAGAGCACGCAGGTGGGCATCGGCCAGGTCATCCACGTGAATGTAATCGCGGATGCAGGTGCCGTCCGGGGTGTCATAATCGGTACCGAATACAGTGATGCCGGGCCGCTCGCCCTTGATGGCCTGGAGAATCACCGGAATAAGGTGGGATTCGGGCTCGTGATCCTCACCGATGGCGCCGTCTACAGAGGAGCCGGAGGCGTTGAAGTAACGCAGGAACACGCTCTTGAGACCGTAGGCACGGTCGCAGTCCTTACACACCTTCTCCAGCATGTATTTGGAACCACCATAGGGGTTGATGGGATCCTGCTTTTCTGTCTCGGGAATCGGCACCTGGGTGGGCTCACCGTAGGTGGCGCAGGTGGAGGAGAAGACGAAGCGCTTGCAACCGGCCAGCAGCATGGCGCGCAGCAGCACCAGGGGCTTGGCTATGTTGTTTTCGTAATACTTCAGCGGGTCGGTCACAGACTCACCCACCTGAATGAAGGCGGCAAAATGCACCACGGCATCGAACTTGCCATTTACCATCAGCGGGTAAACCACGGCAGGGTCGCCCAGATCACCCTTGACCAGAGTGACGGCATCGTCCACAATGGCGGCCTCGTGGCCATACACCATGCTGTCCAGAACTGTCACATCTGCACCGGCTTTTACGAGCTGGCGCACTGTGTGGGAACCAATATAACCGGCACCGCCGGTAACGAGTACTTTCATGAGATTCTTGAATTATTGATAACGAATTACAGCATGGAGGCAAGCAGGGATTCCAGCTTGCGGATGTCTGCGGAGAACTTGCGGATACCCTCGGCCGTCTTTTCTGTGGCCATGGCGTCCTCGTTGAAGAGGAAGCGGAAGCTCTTCTCATCGGCAGGAATGCGCTCAATCTCACTGGCGGCAGCAGCCTCGGGGGAAAGCAGGGGCTTCACCTCATCCTCGCAGGCAGCAAGCTCTGCCAGCAGACCGGGGGAAATGGTCAGCAGGTCACAGCCGGCCAGGGCGAGAATCTCACCCGTGTTGCGGAAGCTGGCGCCCATAATCTGCACCGGGTAGCCGAACTTCTTGTAGTAATTGTAAATGGTGCGCACGGAGATAACGCCCGGGTCGGTCTCGGCGGTGTATTTCTCGCCGGTGGCGGCCACGTACCAGTCCAGAATACGGCCCACAAAGGGGGAGATAAGGCGCACGTTGGCCTCTGCACAGGCAACAGCCTGCACGAGACTGAACAACAGTGTCAGGTTGCAGTGTATACCTTCCAGCTCCAGCTGGCGGGCGGCCTGAATGCCTTCCCAGGTGGCGGCAATCTTAATTAGTACTCGTTCGCGGGGAATGCCGGCGGCCTCGTACATAGCCATGATTTCGCGGGCCTTCTGCACGGTGGCTTCGGTATCGAAGGAGAGGCGGGCATCCACCTCGCTGGATACGCGGCCGGGCACGCGCTTCAGAATCTCCAGACCAAAGGCCACGATAACGCGATCCATCAGCTCACCAATCTTTTCTGCCGGGTTTTCCACGCTGGCCTTGAAATCTGCCACAACTGCATCAAGAATCGGGCGGTATTCAGGCTTGGCGGCGGCGGCCAGGATGAGGGACGGATTCGTTGTGGCATCCTGCGGAGCGAATTCTTCCATCTGGCGGAAATCACCCGTATCGGCCACTACTGTTGTATACTTCTTTAATTGTTCAAGCTGTGTTGCCATAGTAGTACGGGGGGAAGTTTACCATATTTTGCAGTATTGTGCAAGCCGGCAGTAAGCATATTTGGCGTAAAAAAGGCTCCCTGAATGCAGATAGTACATTCAGGGAGCTCTGTACAGCCCCGGAGGGAATCGAACCCCCATCTAAGGTACCGGAAACCTTCGTCCTATCCGTTGAACGACGGGGCCGTTAACGCGGCACATAATGCCACAGCTTCGGCGTGTTGTCAAGGGGGGATGTCTGACATGGCATACAAATCTCCGGGCTGGGGGGAGTCTGTGAGCCGGGAAATCAGAGCGGCAGCCCTCGTGCACATTTTTCCTCGCGTATCTGGCGAAGCCCGGCTTGAACCAGGCGCAGGGCCACACCCCAGGCAATGATACCCAGCACCAGGAAGCGGAGCAGACCGAAGCTGGCCAGCCACCCGGTGTTCCAGATGAGATGAAGCAGAACGGGAATGAGTGCAATGCGGAGGAAGCGTATATCTGCGAACACAGCCCAGTCAATGCTGGTGTCGAAGTAGTCGCGCAGCCCCTCATCCATGCGGTGTTTCATAACCAGCCAGTAGGCCCCGGCTGTAATAGCGGTCCATACGATATGGCCAAAGGGGGTTATGAGTGCCCGCACCTGCATAACGGCATCGGGGTTGATGCTGCTGGCACTTTCTGCAATAGCAAGCCCCTGCATGGGGTTGATGGAGCCAACAATCTCTGCTGCGGTGGAGCTGGTGATGAGCCGCGCGATCTCGGCGAAGGTATAGCCGGAGCTCTCAATGGCGGCAAAACCGGCACCCACGCCTGCACCCAGGAGCAGCCCGGTGAGAATACGTCCATTGCGCCTTCTGCCGGCAATCAGCACCAGAGCCAGAAGCTTGGCCGGCTCTTCGATGGGGCCAGCTACCCAGGGCAGAACAGAGGGACTGAATTCCATCAGAATCAATGCAAAGAGGATGGCTATGAATCCACCATACATCATGGCGCGGATTTGCTCCAGAAACGGCACTTCCCGCCGCACATTGAGTTCAAAGAAGAGAACAGCCACGCAGAAGGGAATGGCAAAATTGCCGATAAACATCAACCCGGGAACCAGGTTGGGTGCGTGAAAGGTGGCGGTTGCCCAGTCGAATCCGAAATAAAGAACCAGGCAGGCCAGCAGCATGCGGGCGAATATCCACGGTGTGGGCCAGCCGCTGCTCACTGCCTGCAGCGGTGGAGTTGTGCCGGGGGTGCCGCAGCAGAATACTTCCAGCACTTCATCCCGGCTGTGGCGGCGGAATACATCCGAAAAGAAACGGCTGGTGGAAAAGCCCCGCAGCCCGTCCAGTCCGGTGATTTCATCCAGCGTAGCCGTTTTGCCATCGTGCAGGAGCTCGTCCAGATGCAGCGGACAACCGCACGTGCTGCTGCGCACCTGCGATTCGGCGGAAATAAGATCCTGCTGCAGCATTTCCTTTAATTCGCGCAGGGTATACGGTCCTTCCTGCTCCCCATTGGGTAGCAGTAGGTAATAAGTAGGTAACTGTGCGGTATCCTGCGGCATGAAGAGCATGGTACTCTCGCTGTGCCCCGGTGTCAAGGTTTTACAGGCATTTCTTGTGAAATCCGTGAGGGAATGTCTCTGCCCGTTGCAGTATAAAACAAGACAGGTAGTGCGGGGCACTACCTGTCTTTGAGATGATGTGGCGGAATCAGGCCTGCTGGGCTGCCTTGCGGGCTGCTTTCTCGGCGGCCTTTGCTGCCTTGGCGGCCATCTTCTCCTTTTCCTCCTCGGAGAGAATGCGCGGGAACACCGGGCTGGGGGCCTGCACGTTGTGGCCGTCCTTCACCATGCCCCAGACCATGGACTGGGGGGTGAGACCGGTGACATCCAGCTGAAGCTGGCTCAGAATACGGGCAGAGGCATCTGGCAGCACGCAGCCAAGCAGGAAACCAACCTGAGCGCAGCACTCCAGCAGGTGTGCCAGCACACGCTGCAGCTCGGGCATCTTCTCCGTATCCTTGGCCAGGGTCCAGGGCTGCTTCTGTTCGATGTAGCTGTTGCACAGGCCCACGTGAGCATTCAGTGCCGCCAGGGCATCAGAGGTGTTGTAGGCGTTCATGCACTCGGCGAATTTAGTCACCGTGTTGCTCATGCTTTCGCGCAGGGCTGCGGAAAGTTCATCATCGCCTTCAGCGATGGTGACAGTGCCGCCGCAGTAGCGCACGCACATATTGAGGGAGCGGTTGCAGAGGTTGCCGATATCGTTGGCAAGCTCAGTGTTGTAAATCATCTTCATGCGCTCCGGGTCGAAGTCGCTGTCATAGCCGGTCTTGGTATCGCGCACCAGGTAGTAGCGCACAGCCTCAGGACCAAATGCATCGCACAGGTCATTCGGGTCCACAATGTTGCCGAGGGATTTGGACATCTTCTCACCCTTGATGTTCAGCCAGCCGTGCACGAGCAGCTCCGGCATCTGGTCATCGGCGAAGCCCATGGCATGCAGCATGCACAGCCAGTAGATACCGTGAGCCGGTACCAGAATATCCTTGCCGATAACCTCGCAGGCGGCGGGCCACAGTTTGTTGAAATCGGGCAGCCCGGAGCCTTCCTCAGCCTTATAGCCGGCAAAGGAGATGTAGTTCACCAGAGCGTCAAACCATACGTAGGTCACGAAATCCGGGTCGAAGGGCAGCGGGATACCCCAGGAAAGACGATCCTTCGGGCGGGAGATGCAGAGGTCTACGCCGGCGGAGCGCTCAATGGCGTTCAGGAGGTCCTGACGACGGAATTCGGGGGTGACAACAGAGGGGTGGTTGGTCACGTAGTCCTTCAGCCACTCAACCTGCTGGCTGAGGTTAAAGTACCAGTTTTCTTCCTCAAGCTCCACCACTTCGCCCCACTCCGGGCCGAACACGCCTTCTTCGTTGCGCTCCTTATCGGTGAGGAACTGCTCCTGGCGGATGGAGTAGAAACCCTTGTAGCCCTTCTTGTACAGGCATCCCTTTTCCTTGAGATCGGTCAGAATGGCCTGCACACAGGTCTTGTGGCGGGCATCGGTTGTGGCGGCCCAGCCATCATATCGGATACCCAGACGCTCCCAGAGGGCAATGAACTTCTGCGTTACCATGTCGGCATATTCCTGGGGCTGCATGCCGGCGGCCTCGGCCTTCTGCTGCACTTTCTGGCCATGCTGGTCCACACCAGTCAGGAAGAAAACCTCTTCGCCACACATTCGGTGCCAGCGAGCCAGTACGTCTGCCAGAACCTTCTCATACGCATGCCCGATGTGGGGTGCGCCATTTGTGTAGTCAATTGCTGTTGTGATGTAGAACATAGCGCGGCGATTCTACCATGCAGAAATGGCGGAATCAAGCGCAATCTGGTGCATCGTGCGCCATGACGAGTCGAAAAAACAGGCGCGGAAGCCCGCGCCTGTCTTGGAAGGAGTAAATCAGATGAGATGCCCCATGCGGTCTCGTTTGGTGTCGAGGTAGTGCTGGTTATCGCAGTGGGCAGGAATGGAAATGGCAACATGTTCCACCACATCCAGCCCGTGTCCAGAGAGCCCCTGAATCTTGAGCGGATTATTGGTGAGGAGGCGCAGGTGGCGCACCCCGAGATCACGCAGAATCTGGGCTCCCACGCCATAGTCGCGCAGGTCGGGGGCAAAGCCGAGCTGGATGTTGGCATCCACGGTATCATAGCCCTGTTCCTGCAGCTTGTAGGCATGCAGCTTGGCGGAAAGGCCAATACCGCGCCCCTCCTGGCGCAGATAGAGAATGATGCCTCCCTCTTCTGCCACACGGCGCATGGCGGCGTGCAGCTGGCTGCCGCAGTCGCAGCGGCGACTGGCAAAAACATCACCGGTGAGGCACTCGCTGTGTACTCGGCAAAGCACCGGCTTATCCGGGCTGATTTCGCCACGTACCAGGGCAAGATGTGTCTTGCCGTCTACCTTGGAATGATAGGAATAACAATCAAAATCACCGAAATCGGTGGGCAGCTTGACCTTTTCCTCTCGTACAACCAGTTTTTCTGTGTGTTGGCGGTGCTCGATAATCTGAGCCAGGGAGCATGCCTTCAGGCCAAACTTCTTCTGGAAGGAACCGAGCTCGCCGAGGCGGGCCATGGTGCCGTCTTCCTTCATGATTTCGCAGCACACGCCAACGGGCTCCAGCCCGGCGATGCGCATCATGTCCACGGTGCCTTCGGTGTGTCCGGCGCGGCGGATAACGCCACCCTCCACGGCGCGCAGCGGGAAACAATGGCCAGGCTGCACAAAGTCATCCAGACTGGCCTTCGGGTCAGCCAGCTTCATGGTGGTGATGGAGCGCTCGAAGGCGCTGATGCCGGTGGTAGTGCCTTCCTTGGCATCCACGCTCACAGTAAAGGCCGTGTGGTGCTTTTCGGTGTTGTGCTGAGCCTGCATGGGCAGGCCGAGACCATCCACCTTTTCCGGGGCCATGGGCACGCAGATGAGGCCGCGGGCATGAATGGCCATGAAATTGATGTTCTGCGGCGTGGCAAACTGGCCGGCGCAGACGAGGTCTGCCTCGTTTTCGCGGTGGGGATCATCCGTCATCAGGATGAGCTTACCCATGCGCAGGTCGGCTATGACTTCTTCCAGCGGGGAGTAGATGATGGGGTCCACGCCGTCTGCCACCGGTACAGAGCAGGGCGGCACAACCTCCTCTGCCTCCGGCTCAGGAGCCGGAGCAGGGGGAAGCTCTTCACCCATGGTGGCGGCATCGCAACGATTGATGAAATCGTTGATATCGAAAGAGCCGTTAGTGGCAGTGAATTCGATGTGCTTCATGAGGCGGGATTACTTGTTCATCTTGGCCCAGGAATCGCGCAGACCCACGGAGCGGTTGAACACGGGATGCTCGGCGCTGTGGTCATAGCGGTCGGCCACAAAGTAGCCGGTGCGCTCGAACTGGCACAGGAACTCGGCAGGGGCGCTGGCCAGAGCAGGCTCCACCACCGCATCGGTCAGCACGGTGAGTGAATCGGCATTCAGGGAAGCCAGGAAGCCATCCTCGTTGGCATCCGGGGCTTCGTCCTTGAACAGGCGGTCATAGAGACGCACCTCGGCCTTCACGCCATATTTGGCAGATACCCAGTGAATGGCGCCCTTGCACTTGATGCCTTCCGGCGGGTTGGAGCCCACAGTGCCAGGGATGATTTCGGCCTGTACCTCGGTCACATTACCTTCTGCATCAGCGGTGTAGCCGGTGCAGATCATGCAATAGCCACCGCGCAGACGCACGCAGGCACCGGGGGAAAGGCGCTTGTACTTCTTGGGCGGTTCCACCATGAAGTCATCCTGCTCAATCCACACTTCCTTAGTGAGTGTGAGTTTGCGGTTGCCCAGTTCCGGCTTCTCGGGGTTGATGACCACTTCAACCTCTTCCTCGAAGTCATCGGGCACATTGGTGAGCACAAGCTTGAGGGGCTTGAGCACAGCCATGCGGCGCTCGGCCTCGGCATTCAGTTCATTGCGCACAGCGTTCTCCAGGCGGGCCACATCGGTGTTGCCGTTGAACTTGGTGATGCCCACGCCTTCGCAGAAATCCACAATGGCCTTGGCGGGGTAACCGCGGCGGCGCATACCGCAGATGGTGGGCATGCGGGGGTCATCCCAGCCGGCTACATAGCCTTCCTCCACCATCTGGCGCAGTTTACGCTTGCTCATCACGGTGTAGGTGATGTTCAGGCGGGAGAACTCGCGCTGCTTGGGCTTGGCGGGCACGGGGCAGTTGTCGATAACCCATTCGTACAGCGGACGGTGGTTCTCGAACTCCAGCGTGCAGAGGGAGTGGGTGATGTGCTCGTAGGCATCCTCCAGCGGGTGAGCAAAGTCATACATCGGGTAGATGCACCAGGAGTTACCCGTGTTGTGGTGGTGATCGTAGGAGATGCGGTAAATCACCGGGTCGCGCATGTTCATGTTGCTGCTGGCCATGTCAATCTTGGCACGCAGTACAGCGGCGCCTTCGGCATAGTCACCACGCTTCATGGCCTCGAAAAGAGCCAGGTTTTCCTCCACCGTGGTATCGCGGTAGGGGGAGGGCGTGCCGGGAGTCACCAGGTTGCCGCGCTGCTGGCGCATCGTCTCGCGGTCCTGCAGGTCCACATAGGCCAGACCGTTCTTGATGAGATGTACGGCGCAATCGTAGTAGAAATCAAAGATGTTGGAAGCCCAGTACAGGTGCTCGCCCCAGTCGAACCCGAGCCAGTGGATATCTTCCTGGATGGAGTTGACGAACTCGATGTCTTCCTTGCAGGGGTTGGTGTCATCGAAACGCAGGTGACACACCGCCCCGAGGTGGGCATATTCCTTGGCAAGACCGAAATCCAGACAAATGGCCTTGGCGTGGCCGATGTGCAGATAACCGTTCGGTTCCGGGGGGAAACGGGTAATCGGTACCTCGCAGTAACCCTCGGCCAGATCCTTGGCTACCATGTCGCGGATGAAGTCTTTTTTCTCCTCTGTGGTCATGCGCGCGATTCTACCTCCAAAAT
>JAZOTV010000041.1:0-5437 GCA_045657815.1 Akkermansia sp. | reverse complement strand
TTCGGCCGCGGCTGCGGGGAAACCGCTCGTTCCTGCGGGGCGGCTGGTTTCCACGCCTGCCCGGGGGGAGCAGGTGCAGCAGAGGGAGCAGCAATCGTTTGGGGGCGGATTGCTTGCGGTTCGGCTTTTGTGTCTGCGGATTCCTCTCCACGGGCATGCGCTGCCAGAGTGGCAGCCACGGCATCCATTACCGCCATGGTGATTTCAGCCGGGCGGCGGAACCTGACCTCGCGTTTGGCAGGATGCACATTCACATCCACCAGCGCCGGCTCCACCTCCAGATACAGGAAGAGAGCCGGGTGCAGACCGGGCGGGAAACCGCCATAGCCATCCCGCACGGCTCGGTTGATAATCTGATCCTCCACCGGGCGGCCATTCAGGAAGATGTACTGCATGCGGCGGTTGCGGCGAGCTGCAGAAATCGGCATCAGGTAACCACTCACCCGCACACCTGGTGCTTCCGTGGGTTTCACGCGCATCAATGCGGCAGCTGTATCCCGGCCTGTAAAGTCAGCAATACGCTGGCGCAGATCGTGCGTAGCAACAACATCGAACACCACCTGTCCATCACGCAAAAAGATAAAGCGGATTTCCGGAAAAGCCAGCGCATGCAGCCGCACCTGGTGCTCCACGTGTCCGGTTTCCGTTTCATCGCTTTTCAGGAATTTGCGGCGTACCGGCGTATTGAAGAACAGGTTGCTCACAGTGATTTCTGTTCCGGGTGGGCACCCGGCATTCATCATAGGTGCTTCCACTCCACCCTCGGAGCTTACCGTCCAGCCTTCCACATCATCCGCCCGCCGTGTAGTAAGCGTCAGGTGAGAAACCGAGGCAATGCTCGGCAAGGCCTCGCCACGGAAACCAAGCTGCCGGATGGCAAATAAATCCTCTACATCCACCAGCTTGCTGGTAGCGTGCCGCTGAAGGCACAAGGCGGCATCTGCCTTACTCATGCCGCAGCCGTCATCCGTTACCTTGATAAGCGATACGCCGCCACGGCGTATCTCTACGCGTATACATCTGGCCCCGGCATCTATACTATTCTCCACCAACTCCTTAACAACAGAAGCGGGGCGTTCCACCACTTCTCCGGCAGCCACCTGGCTGGCCAGAATATCGCTCATGCGGTGAATGCGCTGCTGTTCGTCGGCGGTCATAGAATGCAGCACCAATCTACCACGAGCCACGCTGTGCGTCAACACTGCATTATGCCGCGTGATTCATCTGCTGACACAGAAAGACGCGGAGCGTACTGGAAAAGACGCTCAAGCCGGTGTACTCTACTCGCGTGAAGAAGTGCCAGATATGCGGCAAGCGGGCGTCAATGTTTCTGACGCAGATAGTGAACGGTCAGGTTTCCGAACTTGCACTGTGCGAGTCCTGCGCCCGAGCGAAGGGGCTTTTTGACCCGCAGTCGCTCACTTTTGCCGAAAAATTCTTCCCGGAGGAGTTCAAGCAGCGTGTTGATAAACTTGTGCGTGAGCTTACCGGCAACACAGCCCCCGCGGCAGAGGCGCCTCCCATGAATATGTTCAACCTCTGCCCGGTGTGTGGATTCAGCGTGGAAGACTACCGGAATACCGGTCACCTTGGCTGCCCGGATTGTTATTCTGTCTTTGCCCGCGAGCTTGACCCCGCTGCAGAAGTAGAAGACCAGGAGGAATACGAGACGCCCGCACTGACCAGAGCCCGCCTGCAGAAAGAACTGCAACAAGCAGTTGAGCGGGAAGAATACGAGCGGGCAGCCCAGCTGCGCGACCAGATTAACAAGTTACCCGGAACGGACGCATGAAGATTGAAACGCTGCTGAAAACAGTTCCCGCCTGGAACCTGGACCGCAACACGACCGATGGCGTGGTCATGGGGAGCATTGTGCGCATGGTGCGTAATCTGGCAGGCTTCCGATTCCCTGGCTGGAGCACGGCAGAAACCCGTGCCGCGGTGGCTGCACGGGTGCTCCCGGCTATCAAGGATATACAGGGGTTCAAAACGGCTTTCTGCGCAGAGCTTAGCACTCTGAGCTACGGGCAGCGCCGGGCCCTGCTCTCCCGCAAACAACTTACTCCCTGCATGGCTGCCCGCCAGGACGGCTGCCACATCATCATTTCCCAGCGGCGCCGTCTTATACTCATGGTGAACGAAGAAGAGCATATTGTGGCTCATATCTTCCTGGATGGCCTCAATCTGGCGAAGGGTATCAGGGAAATGGATATCCTTGCAGATCAGCTGGAGGAACGGCTCGAACTGGCATACACGGAGCAGAACGGGTATCTGACCAGCATCCCCACAGAGGCAGGAGACGGCCTGCAGCTTTATTGCCTGCTGCACCTGCCCGGGCTTACACATGCCAACATGATGAATCAGGTCACCAAAGCTCTGGAAAAGCTTCATGTCAGCATTTCGCCATACTATTCAGACTCGCAGGATGATACGGGGCAGATGTTTGTGCTGTACTCCATTCCCGGCCCGGAAGGCAGCATTGAGGAGATGATGGAGAATTTCGAGGGAATCGTGCAGCATATCGTGCGCCGCGAACAACAGGTGCGCCGCAAACTCCTCAACAATTCCGGCCAGTACCTCCAGGATGCCATCGGGCGCGCCTACGGACTTCTCACCAACTGTTTCAGACTCAGCATGAAGGAGATGCGCGATGCTCTATCTCTGCTTCGGCTTGGCACACTGCTGGGCATTCTGAAGTGGGAGGAAGAGGAAACGGCTGTGCTGAATGCCTTGAACAACCTATCCGTGGAGCAGGCTTGCCTCGCTGCCATGGCAGAGGAAACAGCGGTGCCGGATCTAGTGCAGCGCCGCGCCCGGATTGTCCGCGAATTTCTTAACAACCACCCACACCACTTTTCTGATTCTGACTCATGAACAGCAACTTTACACCACGAGCTCAACAGGTTCTTAATATCGCCCGCCGCGAGGCTGACCGCTTCCACCATAACTTCATCGGCGCAGAGCATGTCCTGCTCGGTCTTCTCAAACTTGGCCAGGGCGTAGCTATCAGCGTGATGGAGAATGCAGGGGTTGATATTGCTGACCTCACAGCAAAAATAGAGCAATCCATCATGCCGGGGTCTGCCGCCGTGGAGGGCGGTTCGCTCCCGTATACTCCCCGCGTGCGCAAAATGCTGATTCAGGCAGGTGAGGAAGCCCAGAAGCTGCGCCATACCTATGTGGGTACAGAGCACCTTCTGTTAGCTATGCTCAAGGATGAGGACGGCCTGGCATGGAATAGTCTCATATCCTACGGGTTGTCCTATGAATCCGTGCGCCGCGGTGTCATGGAGGAAATCAACCCCGGATTCGGGGTGGACCAGCAAGGCACGCCGGAGAATAACATGCCTCCCGGCGGCCCGAATCATTCCCGCCGGGAGGAGGAAGAAGAGGAAGACAGCAACGCCTTCCTGCATCACCATACAGCAGGCGCGAATTCCGCTTCTTACTCCAACCGCTCCAACACCCCTGCTCTGAGCGCGTTCGGCCGCGATTTGACGGCCCGCGCAGCTGCTGGCGAGATGGACCCGGTTATAGGCCGCCAGGCAGAGTTGGAGCGTGTTATTCAGATTCTTTGCCGTCGCACCAAGAACAATCCAGTGCTGCTGGGTGAGGCAGGTGTGGGCAAAACAGCCATTGTGGAAGGGCTTGCGCAGCAGATTGCCCGCGCCGATGTACCCGAGTTTCTGATTGGCAAGCGTATTATTTCCCTGGATATGGCACTCATGGTTGCGGGAACCAAGTATCGTGGCCAATTCGAGGAACGCCTGAAAGCGGTGATGGATGAAATCCGGAAAGAAAAGAACATCATTCTCTTCATTGACGAAATTCATACCCTGATTGGTGCCGGCTCTGCCGAAGGTACCATGGATGCCTCCAACATCATCAAACCCGCTCTTTCCCGCGGAGAGATGCAGGCCATCGGCGCCACTACGCTGAACGAATACCGCAAACACATTGAGAAAGATGCGGCTTTCGAGCGCCGTTTCCAGCAGGTACAGGTGGGTGAACCCTCTGTGGAGGACACAGTGCTGATTCTTCAGGGTATTGCACCGCAGTATGAAAAGCACCACCATGTGCACTACACCCCCAAAGCGTTGGAATGCGCAGCCAGCCTGGCAAAACGCTACCTGACGGGCCGCTTCCTGCCGGACAAGGCCATTGATCTCATGGACGAAGCCGGCTCCCGACTCAGGGTGTCCCTCATGACCCGCCCGGCAGACATCAAGACAGAGGAGGAAACGCTCCGCCGGTTGGAACATGAGAAGGCACAGGCTGTGGATACGCAGGATTTTGAAGCGGCAGCCCGGCTTCGCGATGAAATCAAGTCCCTTCAGCAGAAAATTGACAACTCGGTGAACGGCTGGAAGAAGGAGATGAATTCCACCTTCATTGAGGTGACGGAGGATGACATCATGGCCGTTGTTTCCAAATGGACCGGCATTCCCCTGGCCCGCATGGAGGAAAAGGAAACGGAGAAACTGCTTCGCATGGAGGAAGATCTGAAGAGCAAGGTTATCGGGCAGGAGATAGCCTGCTCGGCTATCTCCCGAGCCTTGCGCCGCAGCCGTGCAGATATCAAGGACCCCCGCCGCCCCATTGGTTCTTTCCTGTTCATGGGTCCCACCGGCGTGGGCAAGACCTACCTGGCCCGTAATCTGGCAGAAATCATGTTCGGCACGCCCGAAGCGCTCATTCAGGTGGATATGAGCGAATATATGGAGAAGTTCAGCACGAGCCGTCTGATTGGTTCGCCCCCCGGCTATGTGGGGCACAACGAGGGGGGACAGCTCACGGAGCTGATTCGCCGCCGTCCCTACGCCGTCATCTTGTTTGATGAAGTGGAAAAGGCTCATCCGGATGTCATGAATCTGCTCCTGCAGGTACTGGAGGAAGGCTGCCTTACGGATTCCATGGGACGCAAGGTGAACTTCAGCAATACTATCATCATTCTTACCTCCAACGTGGGGGCCAGCCTGGCCAATCAGCAGGGCACCATGGGATTCGGCGCAGCCGACCGGGACAGCTCCGATTTCGATACCCTGAAGGAGCGTATTACCGAAGCGGCGAAGAAGCACTTTCGCCCGGAATTCATTAATCGATTCGATGAACTGATTGTGTTCCGCATGCTCGACCGCCCCGATCTGGAAAAGATTGTGGAGCTGGAAGCACAGAAGCTCATTCGCCGCCTGGCCAGTAAGAAAATTACCCTCACCCTCTCACAGGAAGTCATCAGTATGCTGGTGGACAAAGGCTACGATCCCCAATATGGCGCACGCCCCATGCGCCGCGCCATTGAACGCATACTCGAAGACCCCATTGCCGAGGCCATTCTGCGCGGTGAATTGGTGGAAGGTTGCATGAGCCGCGCTGTGCGCAGCGAGAACGGCGCGGATATAGCCTTCCAGGACGATAAACCAGCAGAGCCGAAGAAACG
>JAZOTV010000040.1:0-8091 GCA_045657815.1 Akkermansia sp. | reverse complement strand
ATGATATAAAAATGTTATGTGCAGTGTGTTTATTTATTGAAAATACGTTAAAATATATGAAAACGATTGTGTTTTTGTGGTGTGCTCTTATGGCATTGCCTTCCTTCGGAGTTTGCATGGAAGCTGCTCGCATACATGTTGATTGCATGGAACACTGGAAAGAGACTAAGGAAAAGGTACAGGATGCATTTAGAAATCATGGCTGTGTCTTATTGAAATACAATAAGGAGGAGATAGATATAAATCCCAATGGGTATGAAAATGAACTGGACTTTGTTGTTGCAGGAACAGCAACGCAAAAAACATCAGATAAAACTGAGCTGAGAAAGTTAAAACTCAGACCAACATATGCGGTATATCACAGGGTTTATATAAAAAGAGACAACATAATAGATTCCATTATGAGGATAAAGGGGATATGCCGAGACTCAAAAGTGGAAGTTGAGGGAGTCGTCTTAGTGGTATATATCAATGATACAGTAAAAACACATGTTTTATGTGATGTCTTAAGGAGCTACAAGAAAGAACTCATTCCTATTAATGTAGTCGGAATATTAATTTTATCAAATCATATGTAATCGAAAGACAGAGTAGAATTGTTTTTTTGCTCACACAGCGTACGGTTCTGCTCTGAACATCACGCAGAAGGAGTTGATTTCGCAGCTTTCGCACGCAATCGAGAGTATTTTTTTGCACTGGTAACCTGTTTTTTCTTTTATTTGCCCTGTTGATATGGTAGGAGTAGAGCATGAGCAAATACACAATCTTATTGCTGACAGGAGCCTTGCCGCTTTGCGCAGCTGTGGAGTTCGATGCCATCTATGGCGATGGTATGGTGCTGCAGCGTGGGCGCGAGGTGGTGGTGCGCGGCACCACGGATAAGCCTTCTGAACCGGTAACGGTGAAGTTCAATGGGCAGACGGTCAGGGCCGAGGCCAAGGGGACGAACTGGAGCGCCGTGTTGCAGCCCATGGAGGCCAATGCCCAGGGGCAGCCGCTGGAGGCAAGCCAGGATGGTTCTACCGCCACGGTGAAGAATGTGGTGGTGGGCGAGGTATGGCTGGCCAGTGGTCAGTCCAACATGCTCTGGCGCCTGAACCAGACCCCCGGCAACCCGCAGACCATTGCCCAGTCTGCCAATGAGAATTTCCGTTTCTACCACAGCGAGCCGCAGGTGCACACCAGCCCGCCCCGGTACACGCCGGAGCTGCTGGAGCGTGTGAAGTCAAAGCGCATGTATGAAGGCAAGTGGGCGGTGAGTGCCCCGGCCACTTCTCCGCGCATGAGTGCGGTGGGTTACTATTTCGGCCAGGCGCTGCAGAAGCAGCTGGGCGTGCCGGTGGGTGTGATTCATGCCTCCCTGGGCGGCTCGAATATGCTGGCCTGGATTCCCCGCGATGTGGTGAAAAAGGAATACCCCGGCTGCCAGGGGAATGACTGGGTGAAGAGCAAGTTCGCCAGCGATTGGGTGCGCGGACGCGCCCAGCAGAATGTGGGCCCCGGTGGTGATTTTTCGCTGCATCCCTATGCGCCGTCTTATTTGTATGAGACCGGTATTGAGCAGTGGGAAGGGTTCCCCGTGGCCGGTGTCATCTGGTACCAGGGTGAGTCCGATGCCGAAATCCTGGACAATGAGCAGAACAAGAAGCTGCTGAAGGATCTTATCTCCTCCTGGCGCGATAAGCTGGGCAAGGATGACCTGCCTTTCCTGCAGGTGCAGCTCCCCCGCATCAATGATAAGGCTAAGCTGCGCGCCTACTGGCCGGAGTTCCGCCAGGTGCAGTCCGAAGTGGCAGAGGAAATGCCCGGTGTGGAGTGCGTGGTGACCATGGACCTGGGCTCCACCAACAGCGATGTGCATCCCCCCCGCAAGGTGGAGGTGGGCGAGCGCCTGGCTAACACCGCTCTCAAGACCGTGTACGGCAAGTATGTGGCTGCCAGCGGCCCGATTATCCAGGGCTTCATGAAGAAGGGTTCCAAGGCTCAGGTGTTCTTTGCCTATGCCAATGGGCTGAAGACAACGGATGGTGCCGCCCCTGTGGGTTTTGAGATTGCGGGGGCTGATAAGAAATTCGTGCCGGCCACGGCTGTGATTCAGAACCACACCATCATGCTCTCTGCAGAGGGGGTAAAGGACCCCAGGTATATCCGCTACGGCTGGGCTGTGTTCATGAATCCCAATCTGGTGAATGCCTCAGGCCTGCCCACGGCCCCGTACCCGGCTTCGGATGCCATGCTGGTCAAGAAAAAGACCAAGCGGAAGTATGGGCGGTGATTTTTTTTTCATGTCGCGTGAATAAGAACCGGGCATTGGGAGTCTGTTTCCCAATGCCCGGTTTTTGTGTAGAGGGAGCGATATCCCTTCAGAGCGTTCTTATGCCTGAGACTGGAGCAGGTTGCTCAGGTGTTCGCGCAGGGGCTTCGTCAGGCGCCCGATACCCAGGTAGGTAGCAATGCCCTTCAGGTGGTCATCGCAGCCACTGATGCATTTGAGATGCGCCAGTACCAGGGCGGAAATTTCGAGGATTTCCGAATCCGGCACATCTGTCCATTCGCGAGGTCCCTTCATTCTGGGCTGAACGGCTGGGGAATCCGGGGCAAAGAGCACGCGGGTGCCGCCTTCCTGACGGAAATGGAACTTGCCTTGGTTCAGCAGGCTGGTGATGATGCCGTAGAGTCGGGACCGCAGGGCTGTCGAAAGCGCGGGGGTAAGGGAATGGCAGCGCAGGCGCGCCATGAGGAAATCCTCCTTAATCGGGCCTTCTGCCTCCACAAACTGGCAGATGTAGGGGCTGAGGCTGGCATCGCTCATCTCAAAGAGCGGGGGCAGGGTGGTGTTCAGCCTGGCTTCATTGTATGGCTTACCCACCAGCGGCGCCAGCGCCTCCGGGATGGTGACTTTCTCTTCGACCACAGAGACTCCACCGGCAGTGGCTGCAAGGGGGGCTGTGAGCAGCGGAAGCTCAGGCTGCGGAAGCGGCCCTTCTGCTACAAAACGCTTCAATTCGGTGTCCAGCTTCTGAATACAGGCCACCGGGTCGCGCCACCAATCAATGGCCCACACCCGCAGAAGTCGCCAGCCCAGCCCGCGCAGCACTGAATGGCGCAGCACATCGCGGTCTCTGGCTGTGTTTGCGGCTACGTAGGAATAACCATCCGTTGCAATGCCTGCCAGAATGGAACCCGGGGTATCGGGGTGCTCGACTGCGAGGTCGATGCGGTAATCCGACACGCCCACATGGGCGTGGCAGTTCCAGCCGAGCGCCTTCAGGTCATGTGCCAGACGAGCAATGAGTGAGTCTCTTTCCTCCGGCTGAATACCGCGTTGGAGCTCCAGGTAGGCGGCGGCACCGCGGCGGGCGTAATCCAGGAATCCACGCAGGTCTGCAGCACCGCGGGCACGGGTGCGGGAGAGGTCGATATCCTCCGGCATCATGCTGGTGAATACATGCATGGAGCTGCGGGCGCGGGTGATGGCCACATTCAGGCGGCGTTCTCCACCCACGAGGTTCAGCGGACCGAAGTTCATGGAAATCTTCCCCTTGGCATCGCGGCCGAAAGTGGTGGAGAAATAGATGATGCCACGTTCGTCGCCCTGCACATTCTCCAGATTCTTCACAAAGACGGCTTCGGGGTTGTTTTCGGCAAAGAAGGGTTCCAGCGATTCATCATTGGCGCGTTCTTCCTCCAGCATGTTTTCGATGAGAGCCTGCTGCTGGGTGTTGAAGGTGACAATGCCGATGCTCGTGGCCTCAGTGTAGCGGAAATCGGGGGCCCGCAGGGTGCTGAGCACGTGGTCGACCAAGGCACGGGCCTCGGTCTGGTTGATTCGCTTGCTTGTGCCAGGTTCATAGACGCCGCGCACGTGGTGGTAGTGAATGGCGTTATCCCGGGTGTGGGGGGCAGGGAACGTGGTGAGGTTCTGCTCGTAGTATCGGCTGTTGGAGTAGGCAATGAGGCTTTCGGACTTGCTGCGGTAGTGCCAGGAGAGCCTGAGTGCGGGAATGTTGCAGGCCAGGCATTCATCCAGAATGCTTTCCATGTCCTTTTCCATGCCGTCATCCTCTTCTTCCTCATCCTTGCTGCGGGAGAAGAAGCTGGTGGGTGGCATCTGGCGCGGGTCGCCCACGATGATGGCGTTCTGCCCGCGACCGATGGCGCCGATGGCATCCCACACCGGAATCTGGGAAGCTTCGTCGAAAATGACCACATCGAAGGGAGCTGCATCTGTGGTGAGATACTGCGCCACGGAAAGCGGGCTCATGAGCATGCAGGGCTTAAGCAGCGGCGTGAGATTCGGAATGGAGGTAAGCAGCTGGCGCAGCGGCATGTGGGCCCGTTGCTTGGAGAGTTCGCGCTGCAGCAGTGCCACCTCCGTGCCGTGGCGGGAGATGCCGGAAGCCCGCTGGATAAGCTGGTTGCGAACTTCCCGGGAACTTGCCTTGAGGATGTCGCCGTCCTTTGCAGTGAAATCCGCGATGCGGCCTTCGTGGATGGCAGGCAGGAATCCCATCAGGGTGGGACTCTGTCCGGCTGCTTTGCGGAGTCTCTGGCGGGCCATGTTCACCTGCACCGCCAGGGGGAATGCATCCGGGGGAATGGCTCCGCTCTGCAGGGCTTCTGCCCAGGCCGGGGGGCAGTCCTGCTTCCGGCGGTTCCACATCACGATGTTTCTCCACTGCTGCTGCAGGGGCATTACTTGCTCTGCCCATTCTGCCGTGGAGATTCCCTGCGGGGTATAGGGCTGGAGCGCAGCCTCCGCATCGCCCAGTTCTCCGGCTGCCTGCCGGAGTCTTCCCAGCAGGGATTGTATGCCGGGTATCTGCCCCTGAATGATGGCCTGCAGGGTGGATTCGTATCTGGCGTGCGGAGCCAGTGACTCTGCCCGCTGGCGTGCCTGGCTGACCAGTTCTCTGGTGGTGTCGAGTTTCCTGTTGAGTTCAGGCGAGAGCTGGCTGAGGTTCTGCTCTGCCATCCAGCGGGTGATTTCCTGCATGCGCACCAGCGCCTGCAGATCCTGCAGACAGTCCGCCGGAGCCTGGCGGGTTCCCGCCAGCATCTGCAGGTAACGGCGCATGCGGCGCATGCCGAAGAAGCGGGTGAAGAAGCCGGAAATCGTGATTTCCTTGCATTCCCGCAGCTTCGCCGGCAGGTCACCCTCCCGCAGGGCATCCTCCGGGTAGGGAAGAGAAAGCCTGGATTTCATCTCTCTGAATTGCTCTGCCTGCTGGCAGATCTGCTCCAGCAGTTCCAGCGTTCGGGGGGAGCGCCCGGGCAGCAGTTCTTCCTGCCTGGTTGCCATGAGTTCCTCCGCTGTGAGCAGCGCCGGAAGCAGGTCGCGCAGCTGCTCTGCCGGAATCTGGAGGGTGGTGCCGGCCTGTTCTGCCTCATTCTGCCAGGTGTGGCTGCATGTGCGATGCTGCAGCAGCCGGGTGCTCAGCGTTTCTTCCCATTCCGGGCTGTATTCCGTGCCGGACAGCAGGCTGCTCTGCTCCGGGGTGAGCCGGCGCACCAGTTCATAGTGCAGCGCCAGGTCGCGGGCATCCTCGAGGTGCTTTGTCTTGTCTGCCCGGGTGAGTGTATCCGGGGCTTCCGGGCAGGGGGAGAACTCGGGGATATCCGGATGGGTGGCCACCAGGTCAATATCGGTGTAGAGGCTGGTTTCATCCGGGTAGAGATGGTGCAGCTCCCAGGGCAGCAGGTTGAGCTGGTGACGCAGGCTGGCCATGGAGAACACGTCCTCCTCCCAGGCATGCTTATCGGTGCCGGCACTGATGGCTTCAACGGCGGCTTTGTACTGTGCCAGCACATCCTTCTTATTGGCCTTGTTGGAGTGTAGTTCCAGGCAGAAATCTTCCAGCCCGACGCGTTTGAGTCGGTTGTGTACCACCTGGAGGGCGGCTGCCTTTTCAGCCACAAACAATACAGTCCTGCCGTGCGCCAGGCAGTGGGCTATCATGTTGGTGATGGTCTGGCTCTTGCCGGTGCCGGGCGGCCCGATGAGAACGAAATTCTTGCCCCGACCGGCGGCAAGCACGGCTGATAGCTGCGATGAATCGGCCGAAAGCGGGGTGAATACCTTGCTGGCTTCCACTTCGTTATCCAGTTCAGCCGGGTTCGGGAATCCGACCTGCTCCGGGAATATACCGCGCTCGGTGGCGGCTATCTGGCTCACAATGGGGTTGCGCATCAGATGCTCCCGACGGTCGCATAAATCCTTCCACATGAGGTATTTGGTAAAGGAAAAGGTGCCCAGGATGCACTGCTCCTCAACCTCCCAGCCGGGGAGCGTGTCTATGGCGGTGCGCAGTATATCGAAGATGCGCGGCACATCCAGCCCGGATTGGTCGGTGGGCAGTTCACCCTCCAGCCCGGGGATACTGATGCCGAATTCGGTCTTGAGCAGCTCCAGCAGGGTCATGTTCAGGCGGGGTTCCTCATCATTCCCGCGCAGGGTGAAGCCTGCCTTTACACTGGGGCGGGTGAGACGCACTGGAAGCAGAAGAACCGGAGCACGGAATGCGCGTTGTTCGCGAGTGTCCCGCCGGTACCATTTCAGGAAGCCGCAGGCAATGTAGAGGGTATTGGCGCCGCTTTCCTCCATTTCCCGGCGGGTGGCGAGGTAGAGCGCCTGAAGTTGCCGCTGCAGCTGCTGCGGGGGCAGGTCGGAGGCCAGCTCGTTGTTCTGGAACATGGATTTCACGCAGCTGGCCAGGTGCTGGGACATGAGTTCAGAATCGCGTCCGTGCTGCACCTGCGAGGTGATGCTCCAGTAGGTCTCCGGCACGGATTTCACGCGGAAAGCAGCTCCTTCTGCCAGTTTGTCCTCCATGGCCGGCACATCCGGCAGCAGCAGGGGAAGATGGCGCTTGCTGCCCGGATGCGTGTTCAGAAGCGGGTTTCGCAGAGACAGGTCCAGCAGCTTGAGCTGCCACACATCCATGCGGTTGCGTGGCATGTGGGTCACCAGGTTTCCGGCTTCCTCCGCGCTGGGCACAGGATTCGTGTTTTCCGGCAAGGTTCCCAGAATGGGGTGTATGCCGACCTGGTACCACAGGCTCTTGATATCCAGAGCCTGAAAATAATCATCGTCCTTTACACGCTCCAGCAGGATGCTGCCTGTTTCCATGGCCTGTTCGAAAGGCACAGGCTGGCGGTTTTCGCGTGAGTTGAGCATGGTGGTTTCTAGCACCAGGAGCTGCTGGCGCTTGAGCTGGTTCCGGATGGTGGAAACCGGAGTGAGCTGCGGGGAAGGCAGGTAGCGGTTTTCCCTCTGCACGCCGAGGAAGGCGTGCCCGTCGATGAGAATGACAAACGGATTCAGCCCCAGGCGGGTGACACAGGCGGCCAGCAGCAGGGTGGAATCCAGGCAGGTGGAGCACTTCTCGGTCAGGATGCAGGAGGGGGTACGAACCCGCTGGCCCAGCCCATCGTCTATCCAGCTCTCAGGGGGCAGGGCATATTCGATACCCAGTCCGGCAATATGGTTCCAGAGCTTGCGTAGCTGCCCGATGATATCCTCGGGCGTTTCGGCGTAACCCTTTCCCGTGCCCACCTGCTGCATAATGCTGTCCACAGCGGAATCCTGGGGCAGGGTGAGGGCAGCCAGTAGTTCCGGATATTCGTTGCCACCCGCCCAGGTGTTGAAGGCCAGCCACTTGAAGTCATCCTCCCGCCGTGCCAGCACCTCACCGGCGCTGCTCAGAAGCTCTACGCAGATGTGCCCTGCCGCATCTTCGGTCAGTGCCAGCAGCGCGGTGTCATTGAACTCCGGGCATTTACCGTGGCAGGTGTAAAGCTGCCCGGCTGCCAGGTAGGGAATCTCCCATTCCTGTGTTTTGGCCAGGTGCTCCGGCGTGTGGGTAACTCGCAGTTTCGCGCCACTCAGCGGCTCGGGGGATTGGATTTCAACATGCCATAGAACGGGGCGGTTATTCCGCAGGTAAACAATGGAGGAATACCGGTAGGTTGAGATAGAGAGGGAAACGCCGGGTGTGGTAGTCATGGTTGGTTGGGGAGGATGATACCTGCATGCTATCACAGCATGGAGTGGGAGTCAAGATAATGAGAACCGGGCATCGGGTGTGTTTC
>JAZOTV010000039.1:0-9243 GCA_045657815.1 Akkermansia sp. | reverse complement strand
AGCTGACTTATCCTTGCCCCATGGTGATGGGCATTGATGAACACAGCATTCACAGAGGCCGCACCAAAGGAGCGAAGTTCGCCGTTACCTTGACAGACCTTCGACATCGCCGGGTGTATGAAATCTTTGAGGATAAGAACTCAAAGACATTAGAGGCAAATCTGCGCCGCTTAAAAGGAAGAGAGAAAGTAAAAGTGGTATGCATGGACTTGAGTTCCCCCTTCCGTAACCTGGTGCAGCGGCTTTTCCCGAATGCTAAAATTGTTGCAGACCGGTTTCATGTGATAAAACTTGTTATCTCCACATTCCACGAGTTCTGCAAAGCTGAAGATCCGGACATTCGATGGAAGCGCGGCATCACCTGCGCTCTGCGAACAAAGGGTAAGAATCTGACCGCAAAACAAAATCAACTGCTCCAGAAGGAATTTGAGCAGCATCCAGCTATTCAGACAGCGCACGAATTCAAGGAAGAACTGTGTGCCTTATTAAGTATCAAGGAACAGAAGAGAAAAGCTTACATTCCATTACTGGAAAAGCTCAAAGAAATGGTATGGCTATTGCTCCATGATGCGCCAGAGATATTCAAGAAACTTGGGCGCACCATCAGACAATGGTTCGAACCGATTATCCGCATGTGGCGCTTTACGAAAATCAACGGAATCACCGAAGGCTTCCATAGAAAAATGGAATTAATTCAACGCCGCGCCTATGGCTATCGTAACTTTCAGAACTACCGATTAAGAGTCTTAATTGAATGTGGGCACATTGTGATATGAAAATTCAAATTCCACACTTTTTGCTATTGACCCGATTCTTTGTTTCTAAATCAGGACTCCACAATGCGCTAAAGATAAAAGGATAAACTAAAAAAGCCTGCTTTCCAAATCGTATCGGAAAGCAGGCTTAGTGAATACACGAGAAGAGATTCGAACTCCTGACCAACTGTGTGTAAGACAGCCGCTCTACCACTGAGCTACTCGTGCGTGTGGCCGGAGTTTACCAGAGCCAGGAGCAGAATGCAAGTCTAAATTTTATTTTTTTGCAATTTTGCGAATTTACGGGCATGTTTACGTTTGCGCAGAGGGGGTGAGATGTGGTAGAATGGCGCCGCATGATGCGAGCCTCCTTCATTCTCCTGCTTTCCTTCCCTGCCCTGAGCACAGCTTCCGAGGCAGCGCGGAAGCATTGGGATGAATCCGCTCTTTCCATCTCGCGCAAGTGCGCGGAGTGCCACCGCCAGGAATATGACCAGTGGGCCGGCAGCGACCACGCCTGGGCCTGGCGCCACACAAATGCAGCGCTGGATGCCGAGGCATTTTCCGGCCAGCGCATCAAGGCGCACGGCATGGAACTGGAAATGACACGCGGTGCACACGGGGAATTCCAGATGCGGGATGTAGCCACAGGCAAGGTATACACCGTGGGCGGAGCAATTGGCAGGGAGCCGCTGGTGCAGTACCTGCTGCGCTGGAAGGACGGCGGTCTGCAGACGCCCAGCGCCGCCTGGGATGTGGAACGCAAGGAATGGTTCGACGTATTCCGGGATGATGCCCTGCAACAGGCGCGTGGTGGTGCCACCCGCAAGAAAGGAGAGTGGGGTCACTGGACCGGCCGCGGCATGAACTGGGAGTCCCAATGCGCCTGGTGCCACATGAGCGGTTTCCGCAAGAATTATGATGTAGCCACTGATTCTTTCAAGGCAAGCTGGGAGGAACCCGGCATCACCTGTATCCGCTGTCACAAAGTTTCAGGCACCCCCGATGCACAGGATGGATGCCTGGTGGCGCGAACTGACCGACAGCTCACAGACGAGCAGCACGATGATAACTGCGCCAGCTGCCACGCCCGGCGCGAGGAATTGACCCCGGATTTCAAGGTGGGTGACAAATTTGACGAGCATTTCCGCCTGGAACTGCCCAGAATTCCCGGAGTATTCCACCCGAATGGTCTGCAGCTGGAGGAGGACTATAGCGAGACGAGTTTCAGGCTGCACCGCATGGGGCGCACCGGGGTGACCTGCTTCGATTGCCATGACCCGCACTCCGGCAAGGTGACACGCCCTGTGGAAAATGATGAACTCTGCCTGCAATGCCACGGCAACAACCAACGCATCAACGGCGTGCTGGCTCCACAGGTGGGGCACAACAAACTCTGCGGCGGCAAGGCCATGCCCTGTGTGGAATGCCACATGCCCCGCATGACCTACATGGGCCGCGACCCGCGCCGCGACCACGCCCTGCACTGGCCGGATCCCCGCATGAGCATCGAACTCGGTGTGCCGAATGCCTGTCTGAATTGCCACAAGGACAAGGACCACCAGTGGTGCATGGATTATCTGGAAAAACGCTACAAAGTGGAACGTCTGGGCAAATACCGCCAGCGTTTCCGCGCTGCAGGACATGCCATGCAGGGCAAAGGCAGCCTGAAGGAACTGGTGGAGGCCTATGCGGCAGAAGAGATTCCTGCCTGGCGCGCCACGCTGCTGGGGCTGATGGCCCAGTTCCCTCTTACCCCGGAGGTACAGGCGCTGGCACTGGGTGCCACGCAGGATGCCGATGCCCTGGTGCGCGCCTCTGCTGCGGAGCTGCTGGGGGGAGATGCCGCCCGCAAGGCGCTGGCCGATAAGACACGCAGCGTTCGCCACGCTGCCGGGTGGCAGCTTTTCCCGAATCTTCCGGCCAGCCACCCGGTGCTGAACGAAATGAAGCAGACCGCCACCCACCAGGCCGACCAACCCACCGGCGCCATGCAGCTGGCCATGCTGGCCAATGCCGCTGGCGACACAGCCACAGCAGATGCCCAATATCGCCGGGCCGTGACCCGCGACCCGGCCAGCGCCGTGGCCCGCATGGATTATGCCGTATTCCTGGCCCGGCAGAATCGCCCGGTGGATGCCCTGCGGCAGATGCTGGACTGCGCCAGGGAACACCCGCAGAACGCCGAGGTGCAGTACCGGCTGGCGCTCAGTCTCATTGAAGTCGGCCAGTACCAACCCGCACGCCGAGCCCTGCAGAAAGCACTGAAGATTGAGCCGCAGCATGCAGCCGCCGCCCAGGTGCTGCAACAGTTGATGCGCATCAAACGCTGATTTCCCCACGCACCATGGACCAGACTCATATCATTCTCACCATACTGGCCGTTCTGGCCGTCGCCATCATCATCTTCGCCCTCATAAAAGGCATCATCAAGATGGTGCTTCTCGCCATAGCTGTTTCCAGCGCGGTGGCAGCGTGGATTGTTATTCAGAAAAATGGTTTCACCTACGTGGCCTTTGTCACAGATTCGCCGCAGCAGTGGATGGTGCAGGCGCTGGCCTGGAGCGCAGCCATTCTCATTCTCCTCATCTTTTTTCACGGCATGGTGTGGATTTCCCAGCTTTTTTCCTTCAAAAAGAAATTCGGGCTGGGCGGTGTGCTCACCACGATATTCATGTCACTCATCATGATATGGGTCACCATCATGGGTATCTGTTACTACGGCAACGTGTGCCGCATCCGCTATTATCATGAGCTGGCCGCCGCGCAGATGCAGCTGCTCAAGGAGCCGGCCACTCAGATGCCCACTACCCCCTGGTTCACCCGCATGAGCACCGCCCTGCGCAAATCCAAAGCCACGGGCTGGATTCAGAGTATCGACCCCATCGATGACCCGGCACAGACCAACCTGGCCTGTCTGGTAGCCTTCGGCTGCACCCTGGATGAACCCACCTTCACCACTTTCTACAACACGCAGCTGGCCAACCGCGGCATTCCCCAGCCCACCCGCCTGCTGGATCTCTTCCGCGACCCCGGCCTGCGCACCATGGTCAAGGAAGGGCGCTTTGTCTCCCTGCTGGAAAACGAACGCCTGAACACCGTGCTGCGTTTCCGCAACACGGCCGATACCATGCGCAATATCCTCTGAGTACTGGCTCCAGAACCATCTTCACACGGCAAAATCCTGTCAGTCCTTCGGCTCACGCAAGGTGGTGCGGGATTTGAGAAGCGAAAGGAGAAGATGCAGCAGATAGCCGGGAAGAAGAAAGAACAGGGTGCCGCCCAGCGCCAGCCAGACGACGGACATCGAGTATACCAGGGATTCCGACGAGTCGCCCCAGCATAACGAGCAGGACACCACGGCCACCAGCAGCGGCAGGGCCAGCCCTATGAGCTGCAGCAGAGAGGCACGCTTCGTCTGCACCCTGAGCAGCAGGGGAAGATACATGGGCACCATCCACGGAAGCATACTCACGGGAAAAAGCACCGACTGCAGCAAACGAACCAGAACCGTCTCGGGCGACTCAAAACGATTGATGGCAATAACGGTGCCTGCCACAGTCAGTCCGGCGCAGCATGCCAGAAAACGAAGAACAAATCGACGGCGGGGCAATATGCAGGGATGCAGCTCCGCAGGCTGCGGTCTCGTGTCCGGCTCAGTGAATGGAGGCGTATGGAGAGTTCGTTTCATCTACACGTATTCCTGAATCTTAAAGGCATTTTTCGCATTGCTCCCTCGTCTCCATCAGCAAACGGACAAAATCCTCAGCACATGACTCCGGCACAGGCAGGGAATGAAGTGACTGCAACACTCCCCGCAACACCGACTTGTCCGCAAAGTGAGCATCCATGCGCTTCACAAAGGCGAGGTAAGCCGGCTCCGAGGCATGCACGGCAAGCGGAGTACCCAGAATATCCTCCTGACGGGACTCTGTAAAAAGACGCAGCAGAATGAGATGCGAAGCAACATCTCCCCCCGCCAGCATATCCAGAAGGGTTTCCATCTCCTCCTGTCCCCAGGGAGAAGCCATCCAGTTCATCAGCATATCCATGCGGTTGTATATAATATCCACACCATTCTCCGGCTGCCAGGGGGCAGCAATGAGTACCTCTCGCACCATGCTGCGTAATTCCTCCACAATGGCCTTATGCTGCCCCAGATTCTCCAGTTCCTCGCGCTCCTGCACCAGCCATACCCAGACCACAGAGTCCCATACATCCAGCACATATTCATCCCCCGGGCGGCGCAGAAAATCATACAAGGCCGGCAGATAGGCACAACACTCGCGCGGAGTCCCGGCAGGAAGCCAGCTCTGGAACACACACATCAGGTCATATCCCGTAATCCCCACCCCCTGCTTTGCCTCAATACGGCGCAGCATTTCCTGGTCCTCCGGAGAAGTAAAATCTGCATACGGGTCACTGAGGGAAAAGCCGGGCATGGGAAACGCACAGAGTTAATCATTCTTCTTCCAGGTGAGCTGCCCGGCCCCTTCCTGCTCTATCAGCACAGGCACATCCTCCTCCATATCGGTGGCACACGATACCGTCTCCCCGGGCTCCAGCGTGCGGGTGATACCGGAGGCTGTAATCCGGCAGGGCAGCGGTGTTTCATTCCGCACATCCTGATACAGGTATACATGCCACCCCGCAAGGGGTACAACGCAGAACAGCAGTAAGAATCTCTTCTCCATGTGGGTCAGGAACTTTATCGGGGCCATATCAGCCAGCACAAAAACAGCCATTACTTCGCAGAAACCGGGGGCGCATAAGCCTCCTCCGAAGCGCGGAAACATTCCAGCTGCACGGGAATGCCTGCATCCTCAGAAGCCGCATAAGCACCCTCCAGCCAGCCGTCATCCTCCTCTGTATCAGAAGGCAAGCCCTCACCAATCAGACGCTCACCCAGCCAGACATAGAATCCACCGGCAATACCGGCCTTCGACACTCCCGGATGCCAGACGATGCGGATTTCCTCTGAATTGGCAGACATATCGGCGCTGTAAAGCAATTGCCCGCCCTGCCAGATAATGCCGGATTCGCTGATGGTGATGGCACCGCGAATCCTTTCCTCCGGCTTGCAGAATGACACATGAAGCCCCTGCTCCCGGCTCCAGCCACTCTCTGCGCCATTGCCCACCTGACAGCGCAAGGCCAGAGTAAATCCCCTGGTAGCATTCAGCCCCTCCCATTCGGCCTCAGGGATAGACAGATTCTCTGCAGCACCAGCCGTCACTGCCACCAGCTTGAACTCTGCGGCATCCCGGCGGGGCAGTCCGGCTGTGCGCCCGGGAACCCCTAGCGCCTGGGCAACGGACTCCGCGATAATGAGGTCGCCCTGCGGCGTAGGGTGCAGGCCATCGCGGGAGGAAAAGAACGCAGATTCCGCCACGCCTGGTTTATCCTCCCGGGTCAGATTCACCAGGCCAACGTTACTATCGACCACCTGAACCCGGTGCTGCCCTGCCCAGCGGACAATTTCAGCATTCAGCTGATGGAGAGCCAGAAAATCGGTACGGGAGTTGGAGTGCGGCGTCGAGTCATGCCAGGTCGGCAATGTCAGCACCAGAATACGGCACGCAGGATTTGCCTCGCGCATTGAGCTGATGATACGCTCCATATCACCGCCACGGTAGGTTCCATCCTCCAATCTGGCACCAAGCAGGTTCTGCATCACCTCTTTCAAATGAGCCGCCTGCCCGAACCCACCCCGGCGGCCATAATCGGAAAACGTATCATTGGTGCCAATCATGAGTACAAAGGTATCCGGCAATTCGCTGGTAGCATCTATGCGGTACGGGCCTGCATACCCGGGCTCCAGCCCCAGCCACTGACGGATATTGCTATGTCCCAGGCGGCTGGAAGCATTGTTGCGCCCCGACACCTCATAGGCACGCTCACTGCTCATGGCGGAATGGCGATTATTGAACGGCACGCCGGCATACAGAATACCGGCAGGCACACTCCCCTCGCGGAACGCATTTCCCACGTGCACCCCCACGGCAGAGAAGGAGACGCCGTTATCCACCAGAGTCTTATGCAGCGGCCAGCGATACGATGGAGCTCTGAATCCATGCGTGATGGAATCCCCCACGAACATGATATTCCCCAGCTCCGGAGATGCCTCCCCGGCGGCACACACGCCACCCGCCCAGAAGAACGCAGCAAGACTCGTACAAATAAAACGCCTGTACATGCTATCAAGGTAGCATAACTGCAATCAGAATCAAGAAAATTGTAGATGCCCCGAATGTGTCACATGTGTCCCAAAGATTATGGAAAATAGTCACAAACGATATAAAGGCATAGTGTTCTGTGTGAAAAATCGTAGTGGGGTATCACTAGCCTCACCATCGGCAGTAAGCATTCATTCGTGGCCCCATCGGCGTAAGCCGCTGACTTTCAAATCGTAAATAGTCAATAGTCAATAGTCAATCCACGTGTACCAAATCTTTGGGACACGTATACGAATGTGTTGTCCCTGCCTTCCCTTTTCATAAAAAAAAGGCAGAGATGCGGGAGCCCCGCACACTCTGCCAATGAAAGGAATCAGGAAACCTGACGAATCCGGTCTTACTTTCCGTAAATACGGAGTTCTGCCACACTGCTGCCTACACCATCGAGCGCAGCGGTAGAGAAGAAGCGGAAATAACGAGCCTTCTGAGCCGGGAAGGAAATAATCTGCTCTACCGGATTAGCACGCAGATTGCCGAATTCATCCTCCGCGACACGCTGCCAGTTGGAACCGTCCATGCTGAGCTCCACACGATAGCGGTTGGTCATTCCCTGGGTCCTGCCATCCTGGCGGGGGAGGTAGGAGAACCCGCTGACGGTGACAGGCTTCTTCATATCCACCACGAAGTGGGAAGGCGTGCGGCCAATCTCCCACATGGTATCGGACTTGCCATCGAATGCAAGGTGCGCCTTTTCAGCAGCAAAACCACTGAATGTCCACCCCTTGCTGCTGAGCGGCTTATCCTCACCGGATTCCACCTCCACAGCCTGGGCTTCCTCCACAGAAGGCATGCGCAGCAGTGAAAATTCGGAAATGCAGGGGCATGCCCTGGCTCGCGTAATGGTCAGGCGCAGACGATTCGTGGTCACCGGCTTCTTCAGCCAGCGCATCACCTGATTGCCGATGGTATGGCCCTTGCCACCGCGAAGATTGAACTGAGTCTCCACCTCGCCGGGTTTACCCGGTTCCACGATGGTCTGCCACTGGCCGTCAACCATGGCTTCCACTTTGAAAGCCTCCACACGCTGGCCGAGACGAATCTGCTCGCGCAGGCGGATGACATCGAAGGTGGTCGGCTCCGGCAGCACGATTTCGGCAGTGGGCGTGGTGGTGCCATCCTCCGGGCACCAGTAGCTCTCGATATCACCATCTGTCAGGGCGCTCCCGGCAAAGCGGGCATCACCACCGCGCACCTCCGATACCTGCACTGCGGCATTCAGGGCATAATCCTTAGCCAGCAGGCGCTTGCGCATCCTGCCGAACGCCTCGAGCGATGCCACATCTGCGGCATCCAGCTGGCCATCACGATTGGGAGCCAGATTCAGAATGAGATTGGCACCACGCCCCACGCTCGACAGATAGACATCCATGAGATGCTCCGGGCTCTTCACATGGCTGCCCTGCCCCGGATGCCAGAACCAGCCGCGGTGGTTGATGGGCGTGTCGCCCTCCAGCGAAAGCCACTTGTTCCCGCGCGTATTCCACATGGGGTACTTCACAAAGCCCTTTTCAGAGCCGCCCCAGGTCACATCTCCGCGCTCTGCTGCACCCCAGATAATACAATCGGGCTGCAGCTGGCGGATATTTCTGACCACCTGAGCGTAGTTGTAGTACGTATCAGCCTTGCCGATGTTGCGGTTCTGGCGGGCACCACCGTAGTAGCCATCGCCGCCCATGGCGCCATCGAACCAGATTTCAAATATCGGGCCATACTGGGTCAGCAGCTCCTCAATCTGCTTGTAGTAGACATCCAGATACCCCTTGCGACCATATTCCGCGCAGTTTCTGTCCCAGGGGGAAAGGTAGGTGCCGAAGGGAAAATTGTGCTTCCGGCAGGCATCGGCAAACTCGCGCACCACATCGCCCTTGCCGCCCTTCCACGGAGACTCGGTGATATTGTGCCCGGTGGAAAGAGTGGGCCAGGTGCAGAATCCATCGTGGTGCTTGGCGGTGTAGATCATGCCGTTCATCCCAGCGCCCTTGAAAGTGCGCACAATGGCCTCGGCATCAAAGTGCCCCGGGTTGAACAGACGGGGCGATTCATCGCCATAGCCCCATTCACGGTTCGTGTAGGTATTCAGCCCGAAGTGCACGAAGGCATACCACTCCATGCGCAGCCAATCCACCTGCTGTTTCGTAGGCAGCGGGCCATACGGTGCAGGCACGGTGGCAGCGGATAAGGTGCCGGCCAGGCACCCCAGCAAAAGCAGACATTTCCTGTACATGCTCATACACTTACCCGATTTCCCCCGT
>JAZOTV010000038.1:0-7608 GCA_045657815.1 Akkermansia sp. | reverse complement strand
AGCGAGGTCATCTCCCGCCTGAAGTCCATGCTCTCCGCCGGTACCATCCGCCGCGTGCGCCAGACCCTCCTCTCCACCAGCCTGGCTCAGGGAGCCCTCATTGCCTGGCAAGTGCCGGAGGAGCTCCTCGAAAGCGCCTATACCTGGCTGCGTGATAACGACCCCTTCACCGGCCACGTGGTGCTGCGCGAATGCAGCGACCCCGCCGCCCCCGGCGCCGACTACCGCCTCTGGACCACCCTCAAAGTACCCACCGGCTACGGCAGCGTGCAGCAGCACAATGACCTGCTCATGAGCCGCATCGGCGCCACAGACTGGGTAGCCCTGCCCGTGGTGGGCATGTTTGCCCTGGGCGTGGGTCACACCCGCCGCGCCGGCCTCAAACCCGGCGATAAACTGCCCAGCCTGCCAACCATGCAATGCCCCACCAGCCCGCAGCTCAGCGAGCAGGAATGGGCCGTGCTCCTCAGCCTGAAAGAAAGCCTGCTGCCGGAGGAATTCGTCCCCTGCCCGTGGGAAGGCCGCGCCGCCGCACTGGGCCTCAGCTGCGAGGACTACTGCCGCACTGCCGAAGCTCTCGACTCCCGCAAGGCCATCGGCCGCTTTGCCACCTTCCTCGACCACCAGCGCAAGGAAAGCAACCGCAGCACCGGCACCGGTGCCGCCGGCCTCTTCCACTGGGCCGTACCCGTCGGCATGGAGGAACGCGCCGGTGCCGAATGCGGCCGCCACATCTGCATGACCCACTGCTACTGGCGCAGCGGCGGCCGGAAATTCGGCAACGCCCAGATTATGGGCGTGGTTCACGCCCCTACGCGCGATGAAGTGCTGGCCCACAAAGCCGCCATCGACTCCCACCTCGCCACCTGCGGCATCCCCGTGCTCCACACCGCCGTTTTCTGGAGCATCAAAGCAGAAATCCGCCCCAGCGAGATTTCACCGCTCAAATACCGAGAGTGGCTGCGAGCCATGGAAAGCTCTCAGTAAATGCGCAGACTGAATTATCGTGACAAGGGACTTCAATCCGGATATACCAAACTTCTTTAATTCAGCTCTACACGATACACCTCATACATACGGCCTACACGATATTGGCCTTGATAATGGCACTCGCATGAGACTTCTGATTTAAACCTTTCTATTTCTTCCTTTTTTTCAGAAAGAAAGAAAACGGCATTTGCGGAAGCTGCCTCCCTTTTAAGATCCCCTATATTCTTCAGAGGAGCACCGCCAAAAGCTTTTTTCCATAACTCAGTTAGATTACCCTGCCAGCCGTACCCCGTGCAACCTGTTATGACTCGAGCTGTCCGCCATGCTTGCGTCTCAATGGAAACATAAATCGCATCATCATACTCCCGGGCAAACTTGACAAAACGATTATGCTCGCGCAAACATCTCCATTCTTCTCTGGAAAAATTAAAAAGTGAACACACTGATACGATTACCGTGGTCACAGCCAGCAGTACGCTGATATTGCATTTTGTAAAACGACCGGTCAATATTGCCACACCAAGCCACATGACACCCAATGCCGGCACCATATAGCGTGACACAAATACCGGACGAAACACCATTGCCGCCACAAGCGCCACAAGAATTACAAACGCAGGAGTAAACACTGCAATAAGCCCAGCGTTTTTTCCTTCATTCTTCTGCTGCCATTTCATCACAACAAATGACGCCAGCACCAGATACATGGGGATGAAGAAGCCATTCGGCATCACATATTTCACCCATTCCACCACGCAACCATAATCTACTGATGGAATCCAGTAATTTTCTCCCACTCTACTTACCTGTTTCACGAATACCAGAAGCCAGGGGGAATAGCAAACACACACTATTAAACATGCCAGAATCCATGCCTTCAGCCCCCCACGAAGTGCAGAAGCCACGTACAGATATGCCGGCATCACTGCTACTATGGCATAATAATGAGTATAAGCGGCGCAAAGAGAAAACAGTACAAATCCGCCCCATAAGCGAATTGAGCGTCCATCCACCAACCGTTCTGCGCACAGGTATGTCATTGACACAAATAAAACGGCCCAGCTGTACATCCTCGCCTCAACCCCCATTGCCAGCATAACAGGAGTACAGGAAATCAAGACCATGTACATGCCGGCAGATAACCTGCCATATCGTTTCCTGATATAGGTGCCCCCCACGATAACCATCACCAGCAGCGGCACCACGGAACATAACTTTGCCACATGCACATCAGGGATTCCCCAATCGAGCAAATGAACCACATCCACCACTAGCTTTACAATCAGATAATACAGAGGAGGATGCACATCTGCTGCTAAAAGCTCTAAACACTCAGAATACGATGGAGCTATAAATCTCATTGTCCAGGCCTCATCAATCCAGATATCTCCACTGAACGAAAACACACTCAGAATCCCCAGCCCGATTCCTGCCAGCAATAGACATCCCCCATAAAAAATGTTACCATTAACAACTCTTACAATAACATTCTCCGGATTCTCCACTCCTGCACTCCATATATAATACCGCACTATCGGCATGAGTAGAGCTGATAAAATCGCGCCCACAATCAACCATGCCACCCACCAGTTTCCGCCAACAAGAGATATCAAACTAGAAAAATGAGTGGAGTCCGTCAACAAACTCGTAAAGTAAAAGCCCAATCCCGCAGATGCGGCATAATCAAGAATCGAGCAATCACCTCTCATCTTTTTTCCTTTTTTCAGATAAGCAGCTAATCCCATAGACACCGCTACTACAGCAAACTCCATCGCACCACTCCGCTTATACAACAAAGCTAACAGCACTATCAGCGATATAATCAGCTTACACTTAGCAGGGTTCCATTTCTCAGACATACCAGCGTTATTATGCGCTTTCGGAATCCGTAATATTTGATTGAGATGAACAACACTGTAAATGATTTACATAACTGATAGCAAAGCTCTTTACTACCGATGTGGAACGATGTTCCGTGTTGTCGATTATTCTGTATTTATAACGCTTTGTATGCTTGACTTACGGATTCCGAAAGCGGAGCATATGAAAGCAAGAGAACAAGCAGCAATAGAGATACTACGGAGTACTGGGATAGACATACTGGAAGCCGCCATCATTGCCCGGGAGGCACTGGCTGCGGGGCGAGGCAGCATCAGGAGAGCCCGGCAGTGCATTTCAACAGGGGAGAAAGCGCTGCGGCAGCAGGAACGTACAGTTTCGTTTGAAAAAGCAGTCGCGGCAGCACTTGAATCCAGAAAGAACAGGCGCACACGCACGGTGTATGACTTCCGCTATTTTACCCGGAGGTTCATGAAGCGGTGTCCGGAACTGGCGAGGCGAAGGGTACGCGCAATCACTCCGCAGGAATGCGCGGAGTATATTGAGCAGGCCTTTGATACTCCAAGGCAACGACAAAAAGCACGGCTGATACTAAGTGGTGTATTCGGCACAGCGGTAAAGCGGGGCTGGTGCGACAGCAATCCCGTGGCACGCGTAGAAGCAACTCGCGTTGTGGAGCAGCAGGTTCCGATCCTGACATCTCAGGAAATCGAAACACTTAAACAAACAGCAGAAGATTACCATAGTGGCAGCTGCGCCGCTGCCGTGGGGATGATGCTATACGCCGGCATCCGCCCCCATGAGGTAGCACGGTTAACATGGGAGCAAGTAGATTTGCAGGAAAAAGCGATTTACATCCTGCCCCGACACAGCAAAACAGGCGGTGCTCGAAGGGTGGCAATTCACAAACCACTGATGAGAATATTACTTATCCACAAGAAAGAAGGTCATGATAAGATTTGCCCATCTAACTGGCTGATGCACTGGCGTATGCTACGCCAGGAAGCAGGATGGGGCAAGAAAAAGAAATGGCCACAGGATGCGCTGCGCCATACCTTTGCGAGTTACCACCTGAGCCACTTCCGCAGCTTTGCGGAGCTGCAGCTGGAAATCGGCCACCGAGATGCTACGCTGCTGCGCACACGATATGTGGACCAGCGGGGAGTACATGCTGCCTCACAATTCTGGAACGCGGAGTAACGAATGTATACATCCACATGGCAATCTAATAATCTGAATACTGAGCTAAATCACACTCAAAAAGCATCATTCTACCCAAAAGTCCTTCGGAAAATGTGATTTCAGCACCAAAAAGTCCTTCGGAAAATGTGATTGCAGCACACAAAAGTCCTTCGGAAAATGTGAATCCATATTACTCTTTCAATTGACAACAAGCAAAGAAGGTGATATTATCCATCCAAGGCAAAAAAAGCACCATGAGAAGAGACGCTATTTCCGAACTTGATACATGGAAAGATGATCCTTTAAGGAAACCCCTGCTGTTGCTAGGTGCGCGTCAGGTCGGTAAAACCTGGCTGATGATGGAATTCGGGAAAACGCGTTTCAAAAATACAGTTTACGTACGCTTTGACCTGGACACCCTGGTGAAACAAAACTTCGAGCAGGATATGAATGTGAAGCGCCTGCTTTCGGTTATCCAGCTACATGGGGGGCGAGCCATCACACCAGGTAAAACGCTCATCATACTGGATGAAATTCAAGAATGCCCGCATGCGCTGACCGCATTGAAATATTTCTGCGAAGAAGCTCCGGAATACCACATTATCGCAGCCGGGTCACTGCTGGGGTTGTATGAACACCAGGGTACAGGCTTCCCGGTAGGCAAAGTGGATATGATTACCCTATACCCGATGAGCTTCAACGAGTTTTTGCGTGCCACCGGAAACGAAATGTTCGCAGATTTGCTGGCAAGCAGGGACCAGTCTCTCATCAACAGTTTTTCTCCGCGGCTGTCAGAGCTACTTAAGACATATTACTATGTAGGCGGAATGCCCGAAGCAGTGAATGCCTATGTAGCAACCGGCGACCTCCTGCGTGTCCGAAAAGTTCAGGATACACTGCTGCAGGGTTACAGAAATGATTTCAGCAAGCACGCGCCAGGCCCCACAGCTCACCTGATAGGACAAATCTGGAATTCCATTGCCTTACAGTTATCCAGAGAAAACAAGAAGTTTATCTGTAAGGATATTCAGCCAGGTATGCGTATGCGCCAATTGGAGGATGCCATGCAATGGCTGGTCAATGCCGGTCTGATTTACCAGGTCAGCCGCATATCCAAACCAGCTGTACCGGTAGCAGCCTACAAAGAGCGAATCTTCAAGGTGTTCTATCTGGATGTAGGCTTATTATCTGCCATGTGTGGTCTATCTGCAAAAATCCTGCTGGAACCATCACGCATTTTCAGCGAATTCAAGGGAGCCTTAGCAGAGCAATTTGTGCAGCAGGAGCTCAGACTTATTTGCAGAGAAGCCCCGGTTTACTGGGTTTCTGAGAGCAATCAGGCGGAAATAGATTTCATCATTCAACACGACGCAGAACTTATCCCCATAGAAGTCAAAGCCGAAACAAACTTGCAGGCCAAAAGCCTGAAGCTATTCTGTAAGAAGTTCCAATGTCCCAGAGCGGTGCGCATTTCCATGGCTCATTGGAATAATCAGGAAATTCCGACCGGAGATGACAACCAAAGCTGCAATCTGTTGAATTTACCTCTATTTGCAACCCATCAACTTATTTCCATACTCGAATCGGGGCAAGCCTGATAGAAAACACGCCGGGATGATACAGAATCCACCCGGCGCGGCGTTGTTGAAATGGGAACCCGAGCCTTAGTTCTGATCCTTCTTGAGGTCATGGATGATATCCTCGGCGTCCTCGATACCCACGGAGAAGCGAATGAGGTCGGGCTGCGCCTACCAGCGCAAGGAAAGCAACCGCAGCAGCTGTTTTATCATCCGTTCCGGAGGGCTTTACTGCTGACAGGCACACGCCAGGCCGGCAAAACCTGGCGTGTGCGGAAATTCAAACGCAAGCATTTCAAAAATGCTGCTTAACAACAGCGGGCGAGCCCGCCGCTTCTTCAGCACGGATTTCGATGCGCCGGGGCACTTCAACGGGTAAACTCCACCACTGCACAGAGGGTATCACCCACGCGCAGCTGCACATAAGCCGCAAAGGGCTGCAGAATGAGAGACGGAGAAATAATGGCGCCCGGAGGAACCGGTCTTCTGTACTCAACCCGCAGAGCCTGTGGCACAAACTCCTCAGGGATGCACTCCAGAGCCATGCGGATGTAATGCGCGTTGTTGACATGGCTGTTGTAGTCGATATCATTGCGCTGAACCGCAATATCGGGCAACGCGAAGGTCTCGGCATCGGGCAGCGTGATTTTACGGCCGCTGTAGTTCATGGGCAGCTGCGGGTCTATGGTCAGGCTGTCTGTCACCTCCTGCGGCAACCGCATCAAACGCCCGGTTTCGGCGCTCACAAAAGCACCTATACACCATGAACGGTAGCATGTTTCACCCATGGCATCATAAATTGCCGTGTTCCGGAACCCGAAAGCTCCCTGCGTGCCATACACGCTTGTGATGCAGGTAAGCTGCTCCCCCAGGTTCGGTGCACGCAGCACTTCTAAATAACGGAATGTCAACAGCTGGGCGGCTTTGCTCTTCATTAGGAAATTCAGGAAATCAGGTTCGCTGTCTTTCCACATTTCGGAGCAATCCTGCATCAGCTGCACGGCTGAAAAGAGTTTCATGCGTCCATTAGTATCCGTTTTGCTCGGAGTTACAACTTGATTGACACTGAACATGGCGATATTCTATTCAATGATTAATTTTATCTGTAATCTGATTCTGAGAGAAAAAGGGAACGTATCCTCTGCGGTCTGGCCGCAGTTCCCGCCTTATAGACGCACCTGGCAGGCATCTTGTTGAAAATTTGAAGTATTTTCCTCTCCACCAGCCGCCGCCTTCAGCATTTCATTCTGCCCTCCCCCGGTGAGCTACGGTAGCAAGGCCGGTTGAGAAGCGAAGCTCAAAAAGCCACAGGTTACTGGATTTCTGAAAGCAATCAAACGGAAAGCAATTTCATCATTCAGCCCGATTCAGGGCAACCCTGATAAAAAAAACGCGCCGAGTGGATGCGGAATCCACCCGGCGCGGCGTTGTTGAACTGGGAGGCTGAGCCTTAAATCTGGGCCAGGGCCTGCTTGAGGTCGGCAATGATGTCCTCAGCGTCTTCGATACCCACAGAGAAGCGGATAAGGTCGGGCTTCACGCCGGCTTCCTCCAGCTGCTGGTCGGTGAGCTGGCGGTGGGTATGGCTGGCGGGGTGCAGCACACAGGTGCGGGCATCTGCCACGTGGGTGACAATGGCGGTGAGCTTCAGGCTGTCCATGAATTTGATGGCGCGCTCTCGGCCGCCTTTGATGCCGAATGTTACCACGCCGCAGCTGCGACCGCCGTCAAACTGGCGTTGAGCCAATTCATAGTACTGATTGCTGGGCAGACCTGCATAGTTAATCCAAGCCACATCGTCCTGCTGCTCCAGGAACTCGGCCACCTTTTGCGCATTCTCGCAATGGCGGGGTACGCGCAGGTGCAGGGTTTCCAAACCGAGGTTGAGCAAGAACGCGTTCATGGGGGAGGGGATAGAGCCCAAGTCGCGCATGAGCTGTACGGTGCATTTGGTGATGTAGGCCCCCTTGCCGGAGGCGTCGGTGTACACCAGCCCGGGGTAAGAGTCATCCGGCTGAGT